>CAZAIR010000147.1:0-7310 GCA_964485225.1 uncultured Burkholderiaceae bacterium | reverse complement strand
CCGAAGCCGTCGCCAGGGCCGGGCAGCACCAGCGGGGTGGCCAGGTCGGACAGGCCAAAGCGGCCGTTGCCGCCCAGGCTGATGACCGGGTTGCTCAAACCCAGCGTGGCGGCGCTGCGGCCGCCCCAGCCGGTACGGGCCAGGGCGTCGGTGGTGCCGGCTTCCCACAGGGTTTGTTGGTCGGAGTGCGAGAACAGGCTGGGCGGCGTCAGCACGGTGCGGCCGGCGTCAGCGCGGTATTGCGCTTTGGTCAGCGGCGCGTACAGCGGCCCCACGTTGAACTGCACCGCCATCTGCCGCGCCGCGTACACGGCATTGAGCGCGCTCAGGCTGGGGTGCAGGCCGAAGTCGGTGCTGCCCAGGCGGTTCAGGCTGCCCAACGGTACGGCCAGGCCGGCGCGCACGCTGCGGTAGGCGTTGTAGCGGCTGCTGTCCATCGGCACGATGCTGTTGCAGCCATCGTTGCCGCCGTACAGGAACACGCAGACCAAGGCTTTGAAGCTGCTGGCCTGGGCCGCCACCTGCAGGGGGCCCAGGGCGGCCAAGCTGCCGAGGCCCAGGGCGCCGGCCAACATGTGGCGGCGGGTGGGGCGGAAGTGGTGGTGGTCGCTCATGGACGGTCTCCGGTGGCTTAGCGCACGAGGTGGAACTGCGGTGCGCCGAACACCAGGTAAGCGGCGGTCTTCACGCGGTTGCGCTGCCAGTTGTCTTTGTCGGTGCTGGACGTCCACCAACTCACCGCTTCCAGCACCTGGGTGCGGGCGGCGGCGGGCATGGGTTCGCCGTAGGCCAGCAGGGCCAGCCGGTCGACCAGCTTGGCGGCATCGGCGGCGTCGCTCAGGAAGGCGTCCAACACCACCCGCGTGCCGACCGCGCCGGGCACGCTGGCCTCGGGCGCCGAGCCGTCCCACTCCAGCAGGTAGGTCAGGAAGTTCAGGCGCTCCAGTGCGCTGTTGGCGTTGTGGATGCCGAAGGCCGGACCGACCAGCGCGGTGCCGGCCACCGGGTAGTCGGGCGGGTAAAAGTTGAACACCGAGGGCGGGCGGAACACGTGCTGCCGCAGGGCCTCACCCCACCACCAGCCCAGCGCGTCGCCGTCGCTGCGGCCGTTCAGGGCGCGCAGCACGCCGGTCATCATCAGCACCGGCTCGCGCAGCTTGCCCACGTTGGCGTTGGCGGTGCGGTCGCCGCGCGCCTCGGCGTCCAGCAGCACCGCGGCCACGGTGGCGGCCAAGTCGCCCTTGGTGCCGGTGCCGAAGGTCCGGCCCTCGGCCAGGAAACGGCCGGTGTTGAAGGCGGTGGCCACGCGGCTGACGTAGGCGCCGCTGGGGTTGGAGCTGGTGAGCGCCTGGATCAGCTGTTTGCCCACAAAGGGGCCCATGTTGGCGTGGGCCATCAGGCTGTCGAGCACGGCATCCAGCGCTTGCGGCGGTGTGCTGCCGGCGGCCTTCTTCAGGCCACCCAGCAGCGGGCGCTCGGCGGCGTCGTGGAAGGCCACCACCGGCACCATGTCGCCGCCATAGAACTGGCAGTTGGTGCCCTGCGGCCAGCAGCCCCAGCTGGCGCTGCCGCCGGCGGGGTAGGTCCAGCCGGTCAGGGCATAGGCGTAGTTGCGCACCAGCGCGTTGTCGTAGGTGGGCTTGCAACTGCCGCCTTTGAGGCTGCCGTCGGTTTCCAGCTCGCAGGTGCCGATGGCGAACAGCTGCAGCAGCTCACGGGCGAAGTTCTCGTTGGGTGCGGCTTTGTCGTTGTTGGCGTTGTTCAGGTAGTCGCCCATCACCGGGCTCAGCGCGGTCTTGCGCAGCACCTCGCGGTAGTTGCCGAAGGCGTTGTCCAGCAGGGCGTTGTGGTAGTTGCGGAAGCCGTAGGTGCCGCTCACTTCCAGGTTGCTGATCACGACGATTTGCTGCAGCGCAAAGGCCACGCGCTGGCGCAGTTGGTCGGGCTCGGTCAGGGCGTTTTTGTAGAAGTCCCACAGCAGCGGCTGGCTGCTGAAGTTGTCGCGCCAGCAGTTGGGGCCTTGGTTGGCTGGCCGGTCGCAAAAGCCGGTGGCATCCACGCCCACGTGCACCGCCTGGCCGCCGCCGCTGCGGTAGCGGGCGCTGGCGGGCAGCGCGATTTGCGCTTGCACCCAAGCGGCGGGGCTTTGTGTGCGCATGCTGGTCAGCATGGCCTCGGTGGCGCCGAAGGTGGCTTGATCGGCCATGCGCACGGCGTCGCGCACGCTCATCGGGGGGGCGCTCGGCGGTGGGGGAGCGGGCGAAGGGGGCGGAGGGGCCGGTGGCGCACCTGGCGGGGGGGCAGGCGTGGTGTCTGGCGCGCTGCCGCCACCACCGCCACCGCCGCAAGCACTCAGGGCCAGTGCAGCAGCCAGCACGGTGGCCAGCAAGGTCCTGCGCTTGGCGGGGTGCTGGTGCAGGGTGTGGGGCTGGGGGCAGGGCAGCATGGACGGAACCGGTTGAGCGCGGAAGCGCGCATGGTGCCGGCCTTGTTGGCCGCGGTGTTGCCAAAGGTTGCCGGAACAGCGGTCGGGGTAACGGGCGCACACAAGCGGCCGCAGGTAGCGGCCGAAGGCGTGAATTTCAGCACGCCGCCAGACAATGCGGCGCACCGATCCATCGAATGCACACCCACCCATGTCACGTCAAGCCGAACACGCCATCGCCCCCCAGTTCACCGACCGCTGGAGCCCGCGCGGCTTCGACGGTCAGCCTTTGCCCGAGGCCGAGGTGCTGCGCTGCCTGGAGGCCGCGCGCTGGGCGCCCAGCAGCGGCAACAGCCAGCCCTGGCGTTACGTGATCGCCCTGGCCGGCACGCCCGCTTTCGATGCCGTGCTGGCCGGCCTGGTCCCGTTCAACCAAGCCTGGGCGCAGCGCGCCGGGGCTTTGGTGGTGGCCTGCAGCCTGACCTCCAGCCTGCGCGGCGGCGAACGCAAGCCCATGGGTTCGAGTGCGTTTGACGCCGGTGCCGCCTGGATGAGCCTGGCCCTGCAAGCCCACGCCCAAGGCCTGGCCGCCCACGCCATGGGCGGCTTTGATGCCACGGCTGTGGCCGCTGCCATCGCGCTGGGCGAGCACGCCCGCATCGACTGCGTGATCGCCCTGGGCCGCCCTGACCCGCAGGCCCCCTTGAGCGACGAACTGCGGGCGCGCGAGCAACCCAGCGATCGGCTGCCGCTGGCGCAGTTGGTGGCCAAGGACCGCTGGGCCTTCTGAGGCTCAGCGCGTGGCGTACAGCGGCAGCGCCGCCACGCGCCGGCGGATTTCGGCCAGCTGCGCCTCGTAGGCCGGCGCGCCCACGCCGCCAAAGCGCGCTTGCAGCTGCGCTTCGGTCAGGTATTCGGGCAGGTCGGCCACCATGGGGAAGAAGGCCGTCTCGGGCAGCCCCGCGGCCAGGGCGTCCAGCAGCCGCACCGGCTCGGCCTGGGCGAGCCGCCCAAAGCGCGTGCCGGCCAGGTCGCCCGCCAGGTCGTTGAACGAAAAGCCGCTGCCGCCGCGCGTGTCGGCCAGCTCTTTGCCCAGCCCCAGTGCGTTGCTGAAACGTTGGCCGCCTTGCCAGGCCAGCAGGGTGGAGAGCAGGAAGTGCTGGGCCATGTCGGTGCGCTGCGCCAGCACCAGCACCACGGGGGCGGGTGCATCGGGCAGGGGGGTGGAGGCGGGGTCGGCCAATCGCGCGCTGCTGCGGCCGGTGGCGTGCAGGCCCAGGTGCAGCAACAGGGCGTGCAGCTCGGTGCCGGCATCTGCCCCATCAGCCACACGGGCTTGCGCCACGCGCGCGCCGCTTTGCAGGGCTTCGGCCACCGACATCAGCCGCCCACCCGGTGGCGCGGCCTGCAGCACGGCGCCCCAGGCTTGGCCTTGCGCGCGCAGCGCCGCGCGCTCGGTCGGCGTGAGCAGGCTGGCCACGGCCAGCGCCATGTCATCCCTTTGCACCTGCAGCACCAGGCTGAGGGTTTGCGGCTGGCTGTGGGCTGCCTTCAGCAAGGCTGGCACGCGCTGCCAGTTGTCGCCCAGCTCGCGCGCCAGCGTCCGCTCCATGCCCCATTGCACCCAGCTGGCGGGCAGCGGCAGGTGGCCGACGCGGGCTTGCGTGAGGGGTGGCAGCTGGCCCGGCGTGTGGGCCTGGATGTCGAACACCAGCCGCACATTCAGCCAGGGCTGGCCCGGCCAGCGGCTCAGCGGCCAGCTGGCCAGCGCTGTCGCTTGGCCGGCTTCAAAGGCCACCTGCGCGCGCACGGGTCGGCCGGGGCTGCTGGCCAACTGCTCCAGCAGGGCGTTCACATCGGCTTGGCGCAGCACCACCCGCCGCAAGCCGCCGGTGTCCAGGCGGGCCTGGGCCAGCCAGCCGCGGGCTTGGGCCCAAGGCTTGGTGGCGCCGGCGGCTTGGGCGCTGGGCGCGGGCAGGCTGGCTTGGGTTTGCAGCGCCAGCAGCAAGGCCAGTGCGCCGGTCAGCAGGGCCAAGCCCAGCAGCAGGCAAAGCGCGCGCAGGCTGCGGCGCAGCAGGCGGCGGGGTTGGCGCGGGGCGGTGTCAGGGATGGGGGGCATGGGCCGCAGCAGTCTGCCAGCGCACAAAGCACAACGCCGGCGCAAAGGGCCGGCGTTCGGGGGGCAGGGGAATCAGGGGGGCGCTTGGCCGTTGCGGCCAACGCGGCCGTTGGCTTCAGCGTTTGCGGTCTTGGCGCAGTGCGCGCTCCACCGCGCGGCGGCCGGCACCCAGGAACTGGGCGTCGAAGCAAGTGTGCTTGGGGCCTTTGTCGGCCAGCGCGGCTTCGGTCGTCGTGTCCCAGTTGCCCGGCATCAGGTTGCGGCGCTGGATGGTGGCGTTACGGGCTTGAGCGGTGGTGGGCATGGTGTTGTCTCGTCTCTACCGGGCCAGTTGGGAACTCACGGGGAGGACCGGTGTGAGTGCAACGCGGCCTCTGAAGCGATGGTTGACAGGCTTTTTCAAAATTTCTGTCCGCCGGTGCTGACACCTCGCCGTGCGCGGTGTGCCGCCCGTTTGGCGTGACAAATGTCACGTTCGTGCCGGCCGGCGGCCGCTGCCTCGCAAAACCCCATGCCGGGGCGCCGGGTGGTGTGGTTGCCTACACTCTCGGCCATGCGCGTCGTGCTGATCACCCTCCTGGCCATCCTCCTGCCCCTGCAGATGGCTTGGGCGCGGGTGAGCGACACCTGTCTGGATCACCCAGCGGGCCACGTGCAGGTGCATGCCGATGCGCACGACCACAGCGACGGCCTTGGTGCTGACGCGCCCGAGTCCGGCACCGGCGATGAGCCGCCCAGCACCACCGACTGCCACCACGCCTGCCACCACTTCACCGCGGTGGTGTCGACGCCGGCGCTGCTCTCCCAGGGCCCGCTGCCTGCGTCCATCACGGCGTCGCCGCCACGCCGGTTGGCCGATCAAGCGGCCCCGCGCCCCGATCGCCCTCAGTGGCCTGTCCTCGCCTGACCGGCGGGGCGTCCCCTCCAGTCGCCTGAGCCAGTGGCGCGCCAGCACGGCGTGCCAGCGCCAGGCGCATCCCCTGCTCCGACCGGTCTCCCCCTTGGGTTTTCTTTCCCTTTGGAGCACCGGATGTTTTCTCCTTTCCCCGCAGGCGCCCGCCGGGCCCTGCACCGATGGCTATGGGCTGGCGCCTTGCTGGCGTTGGGTTGGGCCCAGCCCTTGCGGGCCGCGCCTGCCGATCTGGCCAGCGCCTTTGCCCACAGTTGGCCCCAGCAGCCCGAGGCGCGTGCGCTGGCGCAGCGGCGTGAGGCCGCGCAGGCCCACACCCGTGCGGCAGGCGCCTGGACGCCCGCGCCCCCCAGCGTGGAGCTGGCGCTGCGCACCGACCAATTCAACCAGCGCCTGGGCGCGCTAGAGCTGAGCTATGGCCTCAGCGTGCCGCTGTGGCTGCCGGGTGAGCGCCACGGCCAGCAGCGCAGCGCCGCCGCCCTGGCCCAGCTCACCGAGGGCCAAGCCCGCCACGCGCAGTGGCTGTGGGCCGGGCGCTTGCGCGAGGCCTGGTGGCAGGCCGCCCGCGAGGCCGAACAAGCCCTCGCCGCTGCCGAGCGCCTGGACCAGCAACAGCGCCTGAGCGCCAACGTGGCACGCCGCTGGCAGGCGGGTGATGTGTCGCGCGCCGACCAGCACCAGGCCGAAGCCGCCCTGGCCGCCGCCCGCGCCGACCACGCGCAGGCCCAGGCCTTGGCCCAAGCCAGTGCCGCTGCACTGCGGGCCTTGGTGGGTGCGGCGGATGCGCCCGAGCTGAAGGCCGAGCCCGAACCGGTGCCCGATGCCGACCCGCTGCCGCAGCACCCCGAGCTGCAATGGCTGGCCGCGCAGGTGCAAGCGCTGCGCGCGGCGGCCGAGCTGGCGCGCGTGCAATCGCGCGACAGCCCCGAGCTCACCCTGCAGCAAAGCCGCGAGCGCGGCGCGCGCATCGAGCCCAGTGTCAGCACGCTCACTTTTGGGGTGCGCATCCCCTTGGGCGGGGGCGACCGCCACCGCGCCAGCACCGCCCAAGCTGCGGCTGCGCTCACCGAAGCCGAAGCCCAGCTGAGCCTGGCCACCGAACGCGTGCGCGCCGACGTGCAAGCCCGCCAAGCCCTGCTGGCCGCCGCCCGCGAAGGCCTGACCCAAGCCACCCTGCGCGAGCGCCTGACGCGCGACACCCGCGGCTTTGTCGACAAAGCCTTCCAGCTCGGCGAGGCCGATTGGCCCACCCGCCTGCGCGCCGAGCAAGACGCGGCCGTCGCTACCCGCGACCTGGCCCGCGCCCGCATCGACGCCCTGCACGCCCTTTCAACCTACCGCCAGGCCCTGGGCCTGTTGCCGGAGTGACCATGAACCGCCTTCTCCTTCCCGCGCTGGCCCTGGGTTTCACCCTGGGCGCCCACGCCGGCCCCGGCCACGACCACGGCCCTGAAACCGCCGCCCCCGCCGTGGCCGCCCCCGCGCAGCCCCGCTTCGCCACCACCACCGAGCTGTTCGAGCTGGTGGGTGTGCTCAACGGCAAAACGCTCACCCTCTACCTCGACGAAGCCGCCACCAACGCGCCCATCACCCAGGCCGAGATCGACCTGGAGCTGGCCGGCACCAGCCACCGCGCGGGCGCCCAGCCCGATGGCAGCTTTGCCATCCAACTGCCCCAAGCCCCGGCCGCCGGCGTGTGGCCGATCACCGCCACGGTGACCGCCACCGTCAACGCCACCAACACCACCGACCTGTTGGCCGCCGAGCTGACCGTGGCTGCTGACACGCATGATCACGCCCAGGAACACAACCACTTCACCGAATGGCTGGCCGCCGCCGTGGCGCTGCTGGCCTTG
>CAZAIR010000146.1:0-7349 GCA_964485225.1 uncultured Burkholderiaceae bacterium | reverse complement strand
GTGAACTGAGCGACGCGGATCTGCGTGCCCGCCAAGCGGTGTTCTTCGATGCCGATGGAGCTGGCCTCGATGGCGCAGGCGCTCAGGCCAGTGGCGCGCATGTCGGCAAAGCCTTGCTGCAGGCGCACGGGATCGGGGGTGGTGAGGCCGGTGTAGTCGATCGCACCTGGGCCCACGCCCGGCACCGGCGGCGTGCCCACGCCCAGCGTGCCCACCAGGCCGCAGCCGCGGCCGGCCAGGGTCAGGGCCTGGGCCGTCCACCAGGCGGTGCTGGTTTTGCCGTTGGTGCCGGTCACGGCCACCACGTCCAGCGCGCGGCTGGGCTCACCCAGCACGGCAGCGGCCATGGCGCCGGTGTGGCGCTTCAGGCCCACCAAGGTGGCGATGCGCGCATCGGCAAAGCCAAAGGCCTCCACGCCTTCGGCCTCCACCAACACCGTGGCGGCGCCAGCGGCCAGCGCCTGCAGCGCGAAGTCGCGGCCATCGCGGGCGTAGCCCGGCCATGCAATGAAGGCATCGCCCGGCTGCACGGCGCGGCTGTCGGTGCGCAGGGTGCCGGTGCACCACTCTTGCAGCCAGCGCGCGGCGGCCTCGGGGCTTTTGAGGTTGGTCACACCCATCAGAACGACTCCAGCACCGGCGCATCGGCCTTGTGCTTGTTCATGGCCACGATCTGGCTCTGTACGTCGAGGTCGGGCTGCACATTCAACAGGCGCAGCGTTTGCGCCACCACCTGGCTGAATACCGGCGCGGCCACGGCGCCGCCGTAGTACACGCCGTTGCTGGGCTCGTCCACCATCACCGCCACGACGATGCGCGGCTTGCTGATCGGGGCCAAGCCCACGAACCAGCTGCGGTAGCGGTTGGTGGCGTAGCCCTTGCCGCCTTCGATGTTCTTGTGCGCGGTGCCGCTTTTGCCGCCCACGCTGTAGCCCAGCACCTGGGCCTTGGGGGCGGTGCCGCCCTCGCTGGCGGCCAGCTGCAACATCTCGCGGACGGCCTTGGCGGTTTCGGGCGAGAACACGCGCGCACCCTGCACCACTTGGCCGGGCGGGCGCTTGGCCAGGGTGATGGGCATCAGCTCACCATCGTGGGCAAAGACGGTGTAGGCCCGCGCCAACTGCAACAGGCTGGCCGACAGGCCGTAGCCAAAGCTCATCGTGGCCTGCTCGATGGGGCGCCAGCTCTTGTAGGGGCGCAAGCGGCCGCTGACGGCGCCGGGGAAGTCGAGCTGCGGGCGCTGCCCCAAGCCCACACCGCTGAAGACTTCGTGCAGCTCGCGGGCGGGCATTTGCATGGCCAGCTTGACGGTCCCGATGTTGCTGCTTTTCTGCAGGATGCCGGTCACGGTCAGGTCGCCGTAGGGGTGCACGTCGGTGGGGTGCCAGCCGCTGATGCTGACCGAGCGCGGCGCCACGTTGAACACGGTGTCAGGCTTGACGCGACCGCTCTCCAGCGCCTGCGCCACGATCAAGGGCTTCATGGTGGAGCCCGGCTCGAAAACGTCGGTCAGTGCGCGGTTGCGCAGCTGGTTGCCGGTCAAGTTGCGCCGGTTGGCCGGGTCAAAGCTGGGGTAGTTGGCCAGGGCCAGCACCTCGCCCGTTTGCACATCCAGCACCACCACGCTGCCGGCCTTGGCTTTGTGCTCAGCCACCGCATCGCGCACGCGCTGGTAGGCAAAGAACTGCACCTTGGCGTCCAGGCTCAGCTGCACATCGCGGCCATGCATCGCCGGCACGGTGTTGCCCATGTCTTCGACGATGCGGCCCAGGCGGTCGCGCAGCACCTCGCGATGGCCATCCTTGCCTTGCAACTCACGCTGGAAGGCCAGTTCAATGCCCTCTTGGCCCTTGTCGTCCAAGTTGGTAAAGCCCACCACGTGTGCACTGGCCTCACCCTCGGGGTACTGGCGCCGGTACTCGCGTTCTTGGTAGACGCCCTTGATGGCCAGCTTCTTCACCGCCTGTGCGGTTTCGTCGTCCACTTGGCGGCGCAGCCATGCAAAGCGGCCTTGGGTGTCCAGCCGGTCGTTCAAGTCGGCCAGCGGCATCTTGAGTGCAGCCGCCAAGGCACGGCGCGTCTCGGGATCTTTCGGCACCTCTTGGGGTTCGGCCCACACCGAAGGCATGGCCACGCTGGTGGCCAGCACCGTGCCGTTGCGGTCTTGGATGCGGCCGCGGCTGGCAGGCAGCTCCAGGGTGGCCGCAAAGCGCGCTTCGCCCTGGGCTTGGAAGAAATCTTCGGCCCAGATCTGCACATAAAACGCACGCCCAATCAGGCCCGCAAAGGCCACGCCCACCAGCGCCAACAGCAGGCGCGAGCGCATCACTGGCGTGGGGCTGGCCAGCAGCGGGCTCTGCGTGTAGCAAACGTTGGGGGTGGCACCGCGGTCGCTGCCTTTGCGCTGGAACCAGCTCATCGGGCACCTCCGGATGTCGGCGCTGAGGCGGCGGCCGCTGCTGGCGCCGATGCAGCCAGCGCCGCGGCGCTGACGTTCAGCGTCAGCGCCGGCGTGATGGGGCGCATTTGCAGCCGGTCACGGGCCAGGGCTTCCACGCGCAGGTTGGTGGCCTCGCCCTCGCGCTCGGATTGCAGGCGGTGCACGTCCGCCTCGAGCCGGCGACCTTCGCTCTTGGCGCGTTCCAGATCAGCAAACAAGCGACGCCCCTCGTAGCTCTGCCGAACCAGCAGCACGGCCGACACCACCAGCACCACCAACAAGAACACGTTGAGTCGGATCCACATGAACAGCGCTCACAGCCTTTCAGCCACGCGCAGCACGGCCGAGCGCGAACGCGGGTTACCAGCCACCTCGGTGGCGCTGGGGTGGATGCGCGCCACAGCGCGCAACGGCATCGCCTTCGGGGGTGCGAAGGGCGCGCGACGGTCCGGCTCGTCTTTGCTGTTCGCGGTGATGAAGCGCTTGACCATCCGGTCTTCCAGCGAATGGAAGCTGATCACGGCCAAACGACCACCTGCCGCCAACCGAGCCAAAGCGGCGTTCAGAGCGCCTTCAAGCTCTTCAAGCTCGGCGTTGACGTGAATCCGTAAAGCTTGAAACGTGCGTGTCGCAGGGTCCTGGCCCGGCTCGCGGGTTTTGACGACCTGGCCCACGAGTTCGGCCAGCTGCCGGGTGCGGGTGAGGGGTTCCCCTGTGTCGCGGCGAGCCACAAGCGCCTTTGCAATCGGGCCAGCAAACCGTTCTTCGCCATAGTGCTTGATCACTTCCGTCAGTGTGCGCACATCGGCGCGGGCCAAAAATTCAGCGGCCGATTCGCCCCGGGTGGGGTCCATGCGCATGTCCAGCGGGCCGTCGTTGCGAAACGAGAAGCCGCGGCTGGGCTCGTCGATCTGTGGGCTGCTGACCCCGATATCGAGCAGCAGCCCATCAATGTGGTGCACGCCCAGGCCATCCAGCACCTCGGCCAGCTCGGAGAACTGCGCGTGGTGCAGCGCGAAGCGGGGGTCATCGATCTGTGCGGCAGCGGCCTGCGCATCGGGGTCGCGGTCGAGCGCGATCAAGCGCCCCTGCGGACCCAGACGCGACAGCAACAGCCGGCTGTGCCCACCGCGACCGAAAGTCCCGTCCACATAAATGCCGTTGAGGTTGGCGTCGGCGTGCAGCAGAGCGTCCACACCCTCGTGCAACAAGACCGTGGCGTGCGCCTTTTGGGCGGCCGGACTGAGGGCTTCCGTCATGAGGGGCCCTTAGAACACGAAGGCTTTGAGCGAATCGGGCATGGGCGAGTCCATCGTCTTGGCCTCGTCCAGCGCATGCGTGGCGGCGTCCCACAGCTCGAAGTGCCGGCCCACACCCATCAGCATCAGGTCGCGGTTGAGCTTGGCGAAGGTGCGCAGCTCAGGCGCAATCAACAAGCGCCCGGCGCCGTCCATCTCGACCTCTTGCGCGCTGCCGAGCAAGAAGCGGCGCCAGCCGGCGGCCTCCATCGGCAGCTTCATCAGCTCTTGCAGCATCTGCTGCCAGGTCGGCTCGGGGATCACCATCAAGCAGCCATGCGGGTGCTTGGTCAGCGTCAGCCGGCCGCCGCACAGCGCCAGCAGCGGTTCGCGGTGGCGCGTGGGCATGGCCAGACGGCCCTTGGCATCCATGGCCAAGCCCGACGGTCCAGTGAACACCCCTTCAGCCACGCGATCCCCTGTAATTTCCGCAAAACACCACTTTTCACCAACTTTATCGTCAGCCGGCGCGCTTGGGGAGGGTGGAAATCAGGAAATTTTCAATGGCAGCAAGGACTTACAAGCGATTGCGAAGGTCGCGCGGAAGCCAAAAATCCAATGAAATGAGGCACTTGCGCGTGAGAGCGAAAGCGCCGCGTGAAGTGTTGGCCCGGCTGGGCTGCGAAGTTAGGGGGACATGCACCCGCTGATGGGGCGATGCCGCGGCGCCAACAGGGCGCGGGCCAGGGCGGGCGAGAACGCCTCGCTCAGAAGCTCTCTTTGATGATGCGCCCCGAGCTGGCTTGCACCGGCCGGGCGTTCATGGGGTAGAGCTTGTTGAAGATGCCCAGCTGCTGCGGACTGACGGGCACCGGCTGGCGCAGCACCAGCCACAGCACGCCTTCGGTACAAGGCGGCGTGGTGAGGCTGCCCATGTAGGTGAAGTAGCCGCGCTCCGCCGGCAGCAGGTGGTTCAGGTCCAGCTGCACCTGGGCACGGAACGGCTCACGCTTTTCCAGCGGCAGGTTGTTCCAGATGGTTTGCACCGCCGGCTGGTCTTGGCCACGCTCCAGCAACACCGCCACGGTGGCTTGACGGCCTTGGGCGTCTTTGTGGAAGAGCTGCACCGACATGTCGTACTGGCGACCGTTGATGCGTTCCTCGCTCGGGCGGCGGAACTGCAGCATCTGCAACTCAAAGCGCTGGCCGCGCACCGTCAGGCTGTTGCCAGGGTCCACATTGACCTGCACCGTGTAGCCGTTGTCGACCACCGTGAAGCCACTGGGGTGGTAATCGAACTGGATCGGCTCTTGCTCAACACGGAAGGTGTCACGGATGTCGATCGGCGACTGGCGGGTGCCCAAGGCGCACAAGCGGTTGGCAGGGTCGATCTCGGCCCATCGCGCCGGAGCGCCCTCACCCGTGTAGCCCCAGGGAATCGGGGCCTTGGGTTTGGGCTTGGCTGCCGCACGGCGGGCACCCGGCAGCGGGCGGCCGTTGGCACGGGCCGCCGCTGCAGCCACCGGATCGATCTCGGGCTGAGCCAGGCGCTCGGTCAGGCGCTGACGCAGCTCATCGCGGTTCGGCTCTTGGGCCCTGGGCGACGCCGCGACAGCCCCGGACAGGACAAGGGTGGCAGCAGCAATGGACAGACAAACGCAGCGCATGGCGCCATCTTCGGCCGCCAGCGTCAGTCCTTGAATTGGAGGGTTTTCAGCCCTCAATCAAAGGCTTCGCCGGCTTGTTGACCTTCCAAACCACTTGCCAGGCCACCAAACCCACCACCAAAAACACCGCCGAGGCCCAGGCCAGCGCCACCAACGAGTGCATCACCAGCGGCACCAGCACCCCCGCCACCGCCGCGTTGGCGGCCGCCGAGATGGCCGACTGCAGCGACGAAGCCATGCCGCGCCGCTCGGGATTCACGTCCAGCACCATGATCGTCACCACCGGCACCATGAAGGCCCAGCCCAGGCTGAACAGGCCAATGATGGGCAGGCTCCACATCGCGTGCTGGGGCGCGAAGCTCACCAGCGCCAAGTTCGCCAGCATGGCCACCAGCATCAGCGTGAAGCCACGGCGGATCTGCCCCTCGGGCTTCATGCGGCCGGCCACGCGGCCGCTCCAGGCGGCGCCGGTCATGATCCCGCCGATGGTCCACAGGAAGAACCAGAAGAACTGCGTCGGCCCCAGGCCCAGGTGCACGCCCAAAAACTGCGGCGCCGCCAGCACATACAAAAACATGCTGTTGAACGGCACCCCGCTGGCCAAGACCAGCAGCAAAAAGCGCGGGTTCTTGAGCAGGCTGCGGTAGCCCTGCATCAGCGGGCGCACGGCAAAAGTTTGGGCGCTGGCCGGCGGCAGGCTCTCGGGCAGCATGCGCCAGTTGATCAGCGCCAGCAGCGCCCCCACACCGGTCAGGAACCAGAAGATGGCGTGCCAATCCAGGTGCACGTACAGGTAGCCGCCCAGCAGCGGCGCGATGGCCGGCGCCACGCCAAAAAAGATGGTGACCTGCGACATCACCCGCTGCGCTTGGTCGGGCGGAAACAGGTCGCGGATGACCGCGCGCGACACCACCATGCCGGCCCCGGCGCTCATGCCCTGCAGTGCGCGGCAGGCGATCAGCTGCTCGATGGTGGTCGACAAAGCGCAGCCGGCGCTGGCCAGCGTGAACACCAGCAAGCCCGCCATCACCACCGGGCGCCGGCCGATGCTGTCGCTCAAGGCGCCGTGGAACAGGTTCATCACCGCAAAGCCCAGCAGGTAGCTGGACAGGGTTTGCTGCAGCTGCACCGGTGTGGCGCCGGTGCTGGCGGCAATGCCCTCGAAGGCAGGCAGGTAGGTGTCGATGCTGAAGGGGCCGAGCATCCCTAAGCCCGCCAGCAGCACAGCCAGCATCCAACGCGGGTGGGGCCACAGCGTGGCGGCTTGGGGGTGCATGGTCTGCTGCTTTGCGCTTCTCTGTTTTGGGGTGTCGTGAAGCGGCCCGATGGGCCGGATTCTGTGCACCCGGCTTGCGCCGGGCGTGACCGCCATTCCTCTGGGCCGGGGTTCTCACCCCGGCTCGGTGCCACCTACCCGCCGGCTCAGCGAGCCGCTTCATCGCCGGCCTATTTGGTGTTGCTGCGCGTAGAGATTGCCCGTTTCACCCGGTGCGGGCCGATGGCTTGCGCCATCACCCCACCCCGTGTGCTGTGTGCTTAGGGCTTGCGCCCCAACCCTCGCGCCAAAGCGCGCGGGCGTCCCGGCTTTCGCCGGGCGGCACACAGACCACCGAGCGGTCAAGTGGGTTGCAGCTTGCACCGCTTCCTCTTTCCCCGCACCGACTCGTCTCTGTTGCTCTGATCCGCACCTCGCGGTGGAGGGGTGTTACCCCCTACGCTGCTCTATGCAGTCCGGACCTTCCTCCAGTGCCGCCTTTCGGCGATTGCACCAGCGGCGGTCTGGGCCACTTCACGACGTCGCCATTGTCGCCCCGCACTGCCAAGGGCGTGGGCCTCATTCAGGCTCGTCGTCGACTTCGGCGCCAGTGGCGGGGTCCAACTTGGCTTTGCGGGCCAATTCTTCACGCAAGGCCGCAGCGTCTTGCAGCAGGGCGTCGGGGCTGCGCAACGGGGCCACACGCAGAGCTGGTGGAGGCAATGAGGCGTTGTAGAGCGGCTGCCAGT
>CAZAIR010000145.1:0-7374 GCA_964485225.1 uncultured Burkholderiaceae bacterium | reverse complement strand
GGGACAGCGTGAAGTCCTTGACCCGAATGAAGTTGGCGCTGGTGGGCAGGCTGTCGGTGCCCGAGATCGCCTCCAGCTTGACCAGAATCGCGGCTTCGCGCATGAAAATTGGATCGGTTGCCATGGTCGGCTCCTATGAATGGATGGAACGGTTGACGAAGTTGGTGAGCGGCGAGCTCAGTCTGCGAGCGTGCGCACGCCGTTGGCAAAGATGTAGGTGCCGCCGCGCCCGTGAAACTGGTCGATGGGCATGCCCGTAGCGGCGGTCGCAGGCCCTTCAGCTGGTGCTGGCAGCTCGGTCTTGGCCGTGCCCTCTGCCTCTGTGACCGACACTTCCTGTTGCGCCGCTGGATCTGGCCGCAAGGCCTCGGGTGGGTTTTTGGGTTTCATGGTGTGCTCCTGTAGTAACCAGACACTTGGAATTCGTCGCTCCACCAAAGGCGGCCATCGTCAAAACGCAGGACCCGCCCCCCGGTCAACTGAACCGGCTCGCCGACGGTGGGATCGGGCACCCAACCAACCATGACATCGCGCACCTGCTCATTCAGATCGTCCAGGACGACCAAGGCGCTTTGACCACTGGCGCTGTTCCGGCTGCTGAGCACCTGCACCACGGCAAAAGCGCGGGTGATGTACTGGGAATGCACACCGGTGTTTTGGCTCAGCTCTGCCGAATCCGCCAAAGGCATCACGAACAAAGCTGGTAACAGGGGCAGGCTGCCCTGCAAGGCAGCGTCGAGATCGGCGGCGCCGCCGTGCGACTTGAACAGTGGCGCCTGGTCTTTCAAGCGGGCAATGGCGAGTGACAACTTCATGGCCAGCGGGCTCAGTACAAAGACAGCCCGGCCGCGTCAAAGGTGCGCGCTGGTGAACGGCTCACCACACGGGCATCGCCACTGGCCTGGGGCGCGTTGGCGCCCGTCAGCTCAGCACCGGCCAGTAGCACTGCGCCAGAGCTCAGACTTTTGAGCATGCGCACCGAGTCTTCGTAGCGCTGGCGTACTGCCTCGGTGGTGCGCTCGTCGTACAGGCGGTAGCGGGCGATGTCGCACACCAGGCGCACCAACAACTGGGGTACCACGGTGAGCGGCAAACGGTAGCGCGTGGCGAGGTAGCCATCCACCTCGGCGGTGGCGTCGACCAAGGCGCGCTCTAGCACGTTCTGCTGAATGACCAGACCTTCGGTTCGATCGGTCAGCTGGGCCAGCTCGATCTCACCGAAGCGTGTGGTCATGTCAGACAGGGTGGCGTAGCTCACTTCGCATCCTTGCCGGTGTCTGGCGCCAGCTCGCCAAGCATTTCGGCCCAGCCGAGTGCGACCAATGCCACAGCGTCCGCTTGGCTGAGGCTGACTTCATCGCCCGCCAAGTAGGTCTCCCCGTTGTGGCGGATCGTGGTTTTTGCCGCGATGGTGACCATCGCTTTTTTGTCAAGCGGCTTGACAGGGGTCGTTTTGGTGGTGGCCATGGCGTTGTATTCCCTTGGTGGTTCAGGCCACGACGCTGGAGAACAGGAAGCCTGCCGATGCACCAGCGATCACTGGAGAGACTTCGTCGGTCACTGGGTAAATCCAGCTCTTGGCGTTGCGGTCCTGGTAGGCCTGCTCAACCATGGGATACCCGCCCAGGCGGTAGGTGTAGCCGTAGGTGGGCAATCCCATGTCGGCCAGACCACCGGTCTCGGTGTAGGCGAGCACCAAGTTTTTGCCCCACACGTCGTTGAAGGCATCGGACTGGTCAGCGTAGACCGCGTCCCCCACGACCACGCGTTGCACGCCCCACAGGCTGGCCAGCAGCTCGGCAGTGGCAATGTCGCGACCGGTGTACTTAATGCGCTCGACCACCTTGGGGTGCTGGCGGAGCTTGGCCATGACGGCGGCTCCCATCACCGCCGTGTTGGGGCGACGGCCAATGACGCGGCGCACAACTTCTTTCGCGTCTTCCACGTCGGTGATCGGGTCACTGGTGCCGCTGTAGTCGCTCCAGCGGCTGGTGCCAGAAAGCGCCACCTTGTTGGCTGCACCGTAATTGCCGGGCGCGGTGGCGAGGTCGGCCTGCGCTTTTTCCAGGCGCAAGGCGATGATGTTCTGGGTGCGCATGACCGCCGAGGTGCCCATGTTGATACCGGGCACGGCCTCTGCTTCTTGCATGATTTCCCAAGGCACCATGCCTTCCAGGCTGTGCGATTCCAGGCTGTAGGGCGCACCGGCGTGGCCGTACTGAACACGCCGGGTATTGCTGCCTGGCGTGCGCGCTGTGGCGTAGAGCTGAAAGTCTTCTTTGCCGAAGCTGATGATCTTGCCGCCACGCTGCATCACGGGCACGTAGGGGAACAGCGCACTGCCGATCAGCTCGTTGTTTTTGTAGCCCTGCGCTACGGTGGTGAGGATCGGGTCAATGACTCGGGCTTGCGAAACGGTCAATTGGGTGGACATGGTGAGCAGGCTCCTGGGGCGTTGGATGGATGGGAATCAGGCTGCGCTCGGGATGAGCAGCACCTCAATGCGTTCGTCTGCAGCGGTGGCGGCCTGCAAGGCCACGGCCAACGCTGTGCCAGCACCCGCACGCGGGATGGCCCGGCCGGCAGCGTCGGACTTGAGGGTGTCGCCAACGGCAATGGCGGCACCAGCGGCAACCACTGCGGTGCCAAGCACGTCGGTGGATACCCGCTCACCCGCCACACCCGACGAACGGGTGACGCCGATCGCGCCAGCGGCGGCGCCGGTCAGGGTGCCGGTGGCGGTGACAAAACGCTCAGCGCCCACCGCAGCCGTCAGCAGCAGCGGGAGGGTGAGCAGCGGAAAAGATTGATGACTCATGGGAGTAACTCCGGTTTAAGGGGGTGAGTGAAATCAGCGCTGAACGGCCTGGATGGCGGCCTGGTACGTCCCGCCTTTAGCGGCCTGGTGCGCCAGCGCCTTGGCATGCAGCGCCAGGGCCATGGGGTCGACCGCGAAGCCAGCCGGCGCGGCAAAAGCCACGGTGCCCGAATCGCCAGCCGCACGGGCGGCGGTGGCCACAGCGTCGAGTTCGATCTGCGGCTTCAGGCTTTTGAGGAAGGTTTTCAGGGCATCGGCCAGCGGCGCCTTGGCCTCTCCCTCGCCGAACTCGACCACATCGGCCGGGTTGGCCAGGTGGTTGAGCGTGGCCACGACCACAGCGGTTTGCGCGGGCAGCAGCTGCCCGGCGCCGACCAGTACCTCGCAAAATTCGACATGGGCGGCGTTCAAGGCCGTGGCCGCAGCGGCAGCGCTGGCCGCCGCATTGGCAGCGATTTGTGCCTGCATGCGGGCGTTTTCGGCCTGCAGGGCGGCAATTTGTTCTGGGGTGAGGCTCACGGTGCTCTCCTGGTGGGTTGGATTGGGTTCGGCAAAGCTGACGCCCGAGGCGGACGACTTCATGGACTTCTGCAGCTCCGCGTCTGCGGCGCGCTCCAGCGCCTGGACGGTGTAGCCAGGCACGACCTGGTCGGCGGCTTCTGCGCCGAACTTGCCGAGCAGCCAGTCGCGCAGATTGCGCCAGAGGGACGCGTTCTGAACGTCATCCCATTCGGAGAAGGTGACAACACCCTCTTCGCTGTCTGCAAAGGTGGGGTTCCGAAGGCCCTTGACGGCAGGAGGCTGCGCCCCCAGAAAGCCGACGTGGCGTAGGTAGTAAGTGCCAGGCACTGGGTTGCCCGGTGCGGTGGGCGAGAAGAAGGCCGCACTGATTTTTTTGAACGCGCCAGCGGCCACCATGTCGGCGAAGTCCGGGTTGACCTGGGCAGGTGTCGCGTAAATGCCTGGCGCTGCCGCGTCTTCACTGAAACTGAGCGACTGCACCCAGCCATAGGCTGGCAGATCGTGACGCGGGTGACCCACCACCAGTGGCGCTTCGTGCAGCTCAGGGTTGTAGGCGGCCACTGCGGCCTGGAGATCGGACTCGGAAAACGCCAGCGTTTGCCCGTTCATGGCCGTGTGTTGGCCTGGGCGAAAGATGTGCAGCGGTGTGGATGCAGTGCTCATGACAGCACTGTCGCGCGACCGCCTGGTACGCGCTAAAGGACGCGCGCCATTTATTGAAGCCTGCTTGGGCTAGATGGGAAGTGAGTTTTGCCGCGCGGCGAATTCAGCGTGGCGTTGCTGCCGGGCGATGCGTTCGATGCGCCGGACGCTGGGCTCGGTGAGTCCGGTGGCTGTGGCCACGTCGCGGTAGCTGCGCCCGCTCGCCAGCAGGGACAAGACCTCTTGCGTCTTGCGGCTGTTGGCCAAGGCCGCACCGGCCTGGATGTACCACTGTACCCCGCCCATGTCTTGGGCGATACCCAGCGTGAGCGCTACGGCCAACTCTGCGCACCGGGCCAGCTCGTCGGGCTCGGCCGCATTTTGCAACGCCAGCAGCGTGCAGTACTGGCTGCGCGCAAACTCGCGCCAGGCGTCGGACCAGTCGGCACTGAAGTGCTGCTCCAGCGGCGCGATCTGCGCGCTGCTTAAGCTGGCGATGTCTGGGCGTGAAGGCTGGGTCGTCATCAGGGAGCCAACTTGATTTGCGCCCGGCGACACCACCGTTTGAGCGACTCGATCACGGTGTTGACCTGGTAGGAATTCAGAAAACGCCAGTGCGCCGCATGGGTTTGGCGCTCGACGTAGGCCATCAGGGCGGCATCGGTGTCCACACGAACCTGCCCGGCTTGGGCCAACAATGCCCAGAGGGTGCGGGCTTTGGCCCAGCGTTCATCGGCGCCGTCAGCCGGGGCGCGCTGATGATGGGGCCGGGCAGCTGCGGCAGGCATGGCAGTACGCAGCCCAGCAGCCTCCTGCAGCTTGGTCAGGTGCGCCAGGTAGCGCCGCCGCTGCGCGTCGGACATGCCGGCTGCGCTGGCCACGCCCACAACCTGCAGTTTCAAGGCCTCGGCGTCGTCTTTGCTGAGGGACAAAGACTTTTGCGCGATGTGGATCGCCGCGAGGTAGTTTTTTTCGCGGCGGCCAGTGGCTTTGGGGCTCACCGCCATGGCTTGCGCATGAAAAACCCCCGGCCAGCCGAAACCGGCCGGGGCAACGTCAAGCGCCCATCGGCAACTTGATCGAGGAGACAACTGGGGGACGTGTTCATGCAACTTCGGCCTGGGCTTCAAACGGGGTAACGATGAAGTCTTCTTGGCCTGACACCACCGTGATGCCGGCAATGCCGCGCACCGCGTCGGGCTCGTTCAGCATGGCTTCTTTGTTCGGCTCGTTCTTGACCCGCACAAAACGGCCGAGTCCCATGCGCAGCAGGGTCTCCATGACCGTGTCTGCACCGCGGATGCTTATGCTGGGCGGCCGGATGCGCCAGGCGACTTCACCGGTGACCAGATTCGCTGTTTTGCCGAGCTTGTCGTTCTCACCGCACAGCTCGGTGCGGTGGGCTTCGCACCAGGCCTGTACGCCGGCCTGCAGGGCTTCGATGCGCTGCTGCAGGCCCGCCAAGGTGGGCTGAAACTCCTGTGTGATGGCGGCGATCTTGTCGTTCATCTCAGCGCGCTGGCGCTCGAAGTCGCGCTGCAGGTCGCCAATCAGGCGGATGGACTCGGCGCAGTCGTTTTTGGTCTGCGGTACGGTGGCAAGGGTTTTTGACTTGATGCGGGTGGCCATGGTTTTCTCCTTCAGTGAATGGGGTGCTTGGGTTTAGAGGCGGCCTCGCGTGCCAGGAACATGCTGACCCGCATGGCCGCGTTGGCTGCCTCCTGGGTACAGCAGGTATGAACCGTGGCAACAGTGATGTAGGCCATGAGCAGACCTTCAAGCCCACGCTCGTGGCTGCTCGCCTTGGAAATGGCGTCGGTCAGCTTGTTGCTCAGTTGAAGCACTTCTGCCTCTTTTTCTTGCCGGTTGGGTGTGTTCATCCTGCGAACTCCGGTGCTTTTCCGTTGGCGGCACCCAGCACCTCGCGCAAGGTGATGCCCTTGACCACGCAGCAGGTGGGGGTGATGGCGTACTGGTACTGCAGGGTGCCAACCGGCAGCCGGCGCACACAGGCACCGTGTTTGGCAAGACCACGCAGTGCGTGCGCCACCTGCTGGCGTTCGGCCGTGGTCTTGGCCCAGCTGGGCCGCTCGTGAACGACTTCGGGTACGGTCCACCAACCGCCTTTGCCGAGTAGCAGCAGCCAGATCGCACGGGTGAGCTCGGTGCTGTGCATCAGACTACGCCCCCGACTGCCACGCCTGCCAGCGCGCAAACCACAGTCACGGCCACCACAAGCCAAGCGGCACGGCGGGCCAGCTTGCGTAAGTACGCTGCGCGGGGCGACCGGTACGGGCCGTCGATCGCGCCAGGTGCAAAGGTGTGGCCACGGTTCATGGCATGGCCCTCGCTGACACCTTGCTGGCACCTGGAAACAGTTCCAGGGCACGCAAAATCGCGTCAATGGTGCAGGCGTACAGGCCTTGGTGGCAGCCGCGTGAGCCGTCGCACAGGGTGATGTTGACTTGGCACTTCAGCATGTCAGCACCCTCCGATGACTTGTGCATCTACCTGAGGCCAGCCCGCGCGGGCGGCGGCGTTCATTGCGCGGCAGACCAGGTTTTGCACCACCAGGGGGAAACACTGGCTTCGCGCATCGCTGGGCTTGCCGCCACGCGGCACATGAACCAAGCGGGTGCGGATGGCGTCGGCAGCATCGGGCGCGAACACGTCTGAGTACTTGAGGTCGAAGCGGCCGAACTTGTGGCGGAGATAGGCCTCCAGCTCACCGTCCAGCGGCTGGAGCTCCACCAGTTCGCAGCGCTGCATGACCTCGCGCACCTCAGCGTTTTGGCTGTGCAAACGGTCGCGCAGCTCGGGCTGGGCGATGAGCGCCACACCCACCAGGCGCTGCAAGCCGTCTTTGAGTTCAATGAAGCGCTTGAGGTGCTTGAGCGTGGCGGACGGCAGGCAATGCGCCTCTTCAATCACCAGCAGGTGGCGACGGCCTGCGCGGCGACTGGCCTTGAGCAACTCGTGCACCTGGCGGAAACGCGCTTCCGGGCTGCTCTTGACCTTGAGTCCGGGGTCGAGTGCGTAAGCAATCGCCTCGGCAATGTGGCTGGACTTGAGCGTTTTGCCCTTGACGTCGTCACGTTCCATCGCCAACACATACGGGCGGATGACGAGGATTTCTCGGCCCTCGACCTTGATGCGCTCTTCCAGGTCTTCGGCCAGAGTGGACTTGCCCGCGCCCGATTCGCCCACCACCGCCATGAAGCCGTGGTGCTGGGCGCAGTCCATGAGTGCGGCGCGTACGTAGCGCACGCTGGTGGTTTGGTAGACATCGTCTGGGCTCTCGATGTCGTCAACGAAGGGGTTGCGCGGCAGCTTGAAGTGCTGACGGGCTTCTGGCGTGAGCGTGGCGTTTTGCAGTAGCATTTGGTCTTCCT
>CAZAIR010000144.1:0-7386 GCA_964485225.1 uncultured Burkholderiaceae bacterium | reverse complement strand
GTTGTCCATGTCCATGGTTTGCAAGTCGCTCGTCGGTCCCGTCCAACTGCGGGTGTCGACCACCGCTTGCCCCAAGGCCGCGCTCCAGTGCACCAGGCCTTGAAGCAGCGCGGGCTGGGTCGGGCAGGGCCAAGCCCGCAAGTGTTCGGACAGTTCGTCCCAGGCCCCGTACAGCTGCACGCGGCCTTCGCGCAGAAAGGCCACGTGGCTCACCACGCGCGACAGGTCGCTCAGCAGGTGGCTGGACAGCAGCACGGTACGGGCGCGCTCAACGCTGCGCTCGTTGAACAGCGCGCGCATGAACTCGCGCCGCGCCAGCGGGTCCAGGCTGGCCACCGGCTCGTCCAAGATCAGCAGGTCGGGGTCGTGCGCCAAGGCCAGCAGCAGCGACAACTTTTGCTGGTCGCCCAGCGACAAGCGCGCGGCGGCGGTGTGCATGGATAAGTCCAGCTGGCGGGCGATGCGGTGGGCGCGCTCCACGTCGTAGCGCCGGTAGCCGGTGGCGAACTTGCGCAGGTGCGCGTGGCCGTCCAGCCAGCCCAGCAGCTCGGGCGCTTGGGGGCCGTAGCCGAGTTGTTCCAGGGTGTCGGCCTTCAGCGCGCAGCTGTCGTCGCCCAGCAAGCTGCTGCTGCCCTCAGTTGGCGCTTCCAGGCCCACCAAGCAACGCAGCAGGCTGGTTTTGCCGGCGCCGTTGCGCCCCACCAAGCCCACCACAGCGCCTTCGGGGATGCGCAGGCTGATGTCGTGCAGCACGGTGGTTTCCGGTTTGCGCCAGCCCGGGCTGCGGCGCAGCCAAAGGTGGGTGCAGGTGATGGTGGGTTTCAAGCGTCAACCTCCAGGCTGTGGGTTTTGCGGGGCATGAAGTCGGCCAGGTCCCGGTGCTGCCACACCGATCGGATGGCGGGCAGCAGGGCCAGGCCGCTGAGGCCCACCAAGCACAGCAGCAGCGTGCCTCGCTGTTCGACGCCCGCCCAGACAAGCAGGGCGCTGATGGCCAGCCACACGACCACGATCCCGGTGGCGTAGGCCAGTCGGCGGCCGGCTCCGGCTTTGAGGCCGCGCAGCCACACGGCGGCTGGCAGGGCGAGCAGCCAGTACAGGCCAACGACGGCCAACGTCTCCAGCGCCTTGGTGAGGTTGTTGGCGCGTTCACCCCAGGGCCAGAGGGCGGCAGCGACCGTCACCAGCACGATCAGGCATAGCGCCACGCGGCTGTGGGCGGTGGCGCTTTGCCCCAACACCCGCAAGCCCAAACCTTGGCGCCGGTGAGCGCCGGGTGCTAACCATTGGCGCCAGTGCAGATCCGTGCTGAGCACGGTGTTGTAGGTCAAGCTCAGGAAGATGAGGGCCGTCAGTGCCCCCATAACTCCTTGGTGGACGGGCGCCCATCCGGTGCTGGGATCCATGGGGCCGAGGTTCAGTTCATTGGTGATGGGGTACCAAAGCATGGCGGCAACCGCTGGTGAGGGGGAGGCCTCACCTTTCTCGGCGACGCGCCGGTAGCCTCGCCGCCAGAAGCGCGCAACCCGCTGCTGTAAGCCTGCCCAGGCAAGTGCCGGCACCGCGCTGTTGCTGCCATTGCGGGCTGCAAGCACCCTTGGCAAACCCCAGGCGGCTGCCATCAAAGAGGCAATCTGTGCAGGCCAACCCACTGCCAGCCAGTGGGCCCATAGGGCGCTGGGCCCCAAGATCAGGACCAGCGCCGTTGCCAGTGCTGCAGGCAGCAAGTAGCGCTTTGCCAAGCGCCCTTGCCAGGCACAACCCCAGGCCGCTACCACGACCATCATCACCGCCAGCAAGCTGGCGCCTGCGATGGCGTTGTGCCCTAAGCCCTTGGATGAGCCCAGCAACAGCATGGGTACGGTGGCGACGAGCCATGCCATGGCTAAGCCTTGGCCCACAGCACGCGCAACCCGTCGCCCAGCCGCAAGCGGGGCCAAGCGGCTGGCCCAAATGCGTTGCACGCGCGCTTGCCTTTGCACCGCCCAAGCCGACCCGAACAAGGCCAGCGCGCAGCTGCCCACCGATAGCGTGCCAAACACGGCATGGACCATGGGCATGTCGTGGCGGGTGGCAGCCGCGAACAGCAGTGACAGCAGGCCGGGGAAGCCCAACAGCACGAGCAGCAATGGCCAGGCCGGCCCCCAAACGGCTTCCAGTGTGGTGGCGGAGCGGCCCCAAGATGGCGCTGCGCTCATGCGTGCAAAGCCTCGAACAAGTCGTCCATGGCCATCGGCTGGGCCTGCGTCAGCGGTTGCTGCCAGTGCCGGCGGTCGACGACGGCTTGGCCGGTGTCGGCGCTCCAGTGCACCAGGCCAGGTGCATCGCCTGGGTTGGCGCTCAGCGGCAGGCGCAGCAGGTGCTCGCTCAATTCATCCCAGGCGCCGAACAGCGGCACGCGGCCTTGGCGCAGGAACAGCACGTGGCTGACCACGCGCTCCAGGTCGCTCAGCAAGTGGCTGCTGATGAGCACGGTGCGTGGTGGGGCATCGGCAGCGCGTTCGGCAAACAGGGCGCGCATGAAGGCGCGGCGGCTCAGGGGGTCGAGGCTGGCCACCGGCTCGTCCATCAACAGCAGGTCGGGGTCGTGCGCCAGGGCCAGCACCACGGCCAGCTTTTGCTGGTCGCCCACCGACAGCTTGTCGGCCCGCTGGCCCAGGGGCAGCTCCAGCTTCACCGCCAGCTTGAGGGCGCGGGTCATGTCGAAGTGGGCGTAGACCGCGGCCATCTCGTGCAGGTGGTCGTGGCCGCTGAGCCAGCCGAACAGGTCGGGCGTTTGCGCGACGAACCCCAAGCGCTCGCGCACGGCGTCGCTCAGCTCGGTGCTGGGGCAGCCGAGCAGCTGCGCGCTGCCGCTGTAGGGCAGGGTCAGGCCCAGCAGGCAGCGCATCAAGGTGCTTTTGCCAGCGCCGTTGCGACCGACCAAGCCGACGACAGCGCCCTCGGGAATCTGCAGCGACACGTCATCCAACAGCCAGCGTGAACTGGCGCTGAATGCAGGGTGCAGGACCGACAGGTCCGTGCAAGCGATGGCAATGGGCGAGGAACTCATGGCAGCGTGGGGTCGGTGGGTTGCAGGGCGGTCAGTTGCCGCTCGAAAGCCTGGAGCGCTTGCGCAGGCGCAATGCCCAGTTGCTGCGCTTGCAAAGCGGCAGCCGCCAGGGCGGGTTCCAGCAGCGCCAGGCGCTCGCGCGGGCTGTGGCGCGGGGCGGCGCTGTGGGCGACGACCATGCCGAGGCCGCGCCGGCGCTCCAGCAGGCCCTCGGCCTCCAGCAGGCTGTAGGCCTTGCTGACGGTCATCGGGTTGATGGCGTGCCGCTCGGCCACCGCGCGCACGCTGGGCAGCTCGTCCCCCGCTTGCAGCTGGCCGCTGGCCACGCGGCGCTGCACCTGCTCCACCACTTGGCGGTAGATGGGCGTGGCGCTGCTGGCGACGATGTCGAACAGCACGGAGGGGATGGGGTGGGGTGGCATCGGTGCATTAGTGTATTACTACCTAAATACACTTCACAAGCCTTGCGGACCCTGTGTATGGGGGGCGGCCTCTATCCTGTGGCCATGCCGCGCGCACCCACACCCGCATCCCCACGTCAACGCACGCTCATCCGCTGGACCTTGGGTTTGATCGCCCTCTACCTGGGCCTGTGCCTGCTGGTGTTCGCTGCACAGCGCAGCCAGCTCTACCACCCGGACCCCACGCCCTTGCGCCAAACCGCGGCCATCGGCGCGCAGCTGCGCAGCTTGCAAGCGGCCGATGGCACGGCGCTCCAGGCTTGGTGGCTCCCACCTGCCACGGCGCCGGTGGCGCTGTACCTGCATGGCAATGGCGCCAACCTCGACAACCGGGCCGAGCGCATCCAAGCCCTGCATGCCGACGGCCTGGGGGTGTTGGCGCTGTCATGGCGCGGCTATGGCGGCAGTGGCGGCCGCCCCAGCGAGGCCGGTTGGGCGCAAGACGCCCGCGCTGCCTACGCCTGGCTGCGCGCGCAGGGCATCGCGCCGGGGCGCATCCTGCTCTACGGCGAGAGCCTGGGCACCACCCACGCGGTGATGCTGGCCGCCGAGCAGCCGGTAGGGGCGCTGTTGCTCGACTCGTCTTTCGATTCGGCTTTGGCCCTGGCCGAGGGGGTCTACCCCTGGCTGCCCACGGCATGGCTGATGCGCGACCCGCACCGTGCTGACGTGGCCGCACCGCGCGTGAGCGTGCCGGTGCTGCAGGTGCACTGCGCCACCGACCCCGTCAGCCCGCTGCCGCACGCGCAAGCGCTGCAGGCGCTTTTGCCCACCAGCCAACTGGTCGTTCTGGAGGGCCGCTGCCACGTGCCCAGCTACGCGCGCTACCGCGCGCAGGCCCGCGCCTTCTTCGCAGCCCAGTGGCCCGGTGCTGTGCGCTGAGCGGGGTTAACCCGCCGGCTGATTCGCCACCGCGCACACGGTGGTCGAGCCCGACCAATCGCCCAAGCCCTGCAGGTCGGCGCCCCGGCGGCGCGCCGTCAGGTCGGCCACGATGGACAGCGCAATCTCAGGCGGCGTCAGCGCCCGCAGGTTCAGCCCCACGGGGCCGTGCAGGCGCGCCAGCTCATCGGGTGTGAGCCCGAAGTGCTGCTGCAGCCGCGCGCGGCGGCTGTTGTTGTTGCGCAGGCTGCCCAAGGCGCCCACGTAAAAAGCGGGCGAGCGCAGCGCCTCGATCAACGCCAGGTCGTCCAGCTTGGGATCGTGGGTGAGGGCCACCACGGCGCTGTTGGCGTCCAGGTGCAGGGCCAAGGCCACGTCGTCCGGCATGCCGGTGGCCAAGGTGACGCCCTCGATGGCGCCCCAGGCTTCGGCGTACTCGGGGCGCGGCTCGCACACCGTCACGCGGTAGTCCAGCATCAAGGCCATGCGTGCCAGGTAGGCGCTGAGCTGCCCGCCGCCCACGATCAGCAGCCGCAGCCGCGGCCCGTGCTGAGTGGTGAGGCTGTGGCCGTCAAAGCGCACGGTATCGCCGTCCAGCGCGGGGCCGATGCTCACCAGGCCGGTGGCCAGGTCGAGCCGGCGCGATACCAACTGCTGCGTCTGCAGTGCTCCCAACAGCTCGCGCAACTGCGACTGCGGGCCCAGGGGCTCCAACACCAACTGCACGCTACCGCCGCAAGGCAGGCCAAAGGCCTGGGCCTCTTCGGCCGTGGCGCCGTACACCGTGAGTTGCGGCAACGCGGCGGCCAAGCGGCCCTCGGCCACGCGCGCAATCAGGTCGTCTTCGATGCAGCCGCCACTCACCGAGCCAGCCACCTGCCCATCGCCCCGGATCACCATCAGCGAGCCCGGTGGTCGGGGCGCCGAGCCCCAGGTGCGCACCACGGTGCCCATCACCACGCGCTGGCCGCTGTGCAGCCAGTCGAGCGCCGTGCGCATCACCTCGATGTCCATGCTGTCCATTGCTTCGCGCTGTCGTTGCCGGTTGAGGGCAGGCATTCGACCATGCCCATGCAAAAGCCGCCGCCCCTTGCGGGTGCGGCGGCTTGTGGGCTGGCCCGTCAGGGCCCAGCGCTCAGCGGCGTGCGGTCACTGATCAAACGGCAGTTTGACCTGCGACAGGTCCTTCTTCGTCTCCACCAGCACCAGCGGGCCTTCATCCAGCACCACCAGCGGCGGGCGTTCACGTGGCACGTGCACCGGCTTCGGTTCAGCGGCCATCGCGGCTTGCACCGCGGCCACCTTGTCGGCGTCGGAGTGGACCCACTGCAGGCCTGCCGAAGTAGCCAGGTCTTCCAGCGCAGCCAGCGGCAAGGTGAACGGCACCACGGCGGGCGCCGTGGGTGCGGGTTGCACCACAGCCGCTGCTTCGGCAGTCGGTGCGGCCACCACGATCGGCTCGGCGGCCAACGGCGGTTGTGGCGATGCGCTCTCGGACAAGGCCAGTTGCTGCGGAGCAGCCGGGCTCAGTTCAGCGGCGGTGTCGCCAGCGGCCTCGCTGCCTTCGGCACCGGCTTCTTCGCTGCGGTCGCGGCGCGGGCCACGGCGGCGCTTGCGGCGGCCTTCTTCGGGTGCGTGGCCCTCTTGCTGGTCTTCGCTGGCACCGTCGGCATGCCCTTCCAGGGCCGCCGGCGCGAGGCTGTCACCAGCCTCGTTGCCTTCAGCGGCTTCGGTGCCTTCAACGCTCTCGGTCGCTTCGCCTTCACCACCGCGGCCACCGCGGCGGCGGCGCCGGCGACGGCCCTGCTTCTCCTCCGACAACGACTGGCTGCTCGGCTCGCCGTGCAGGGGCTCGATGCGTTCGTTGGCATCGGGCGCCCCGTCGGCCAAGAAGGCCGGCGGTGCGGCGTGCAAGTCGGCTTGCGTCACGTCCACCGCATGGGGGGTGGCGGCTTGCAGCAGTTCGTTGGCCTGGGCGGCCTGTTCTTCGCTGTGCTCGCGGCGCGGGGCGCGGTCGGGGCGTTGCTCGCCACGGTCGCCGCGCTCACCACGGTCGCGGCGGCCACGGCCACCTTCGCGGGCTTCACGAGGTTCGCGCGGGGTCTGCGCATCGGCGCCTTGGGGGCGCTGGCTTTGTTCGGGCTTGGCGTCACCTTCCAGGCGTTCGCGGCGCGGCTGGCCTTCGGCCTTGGCGCCGTCACGGCGTTGGCCGTTGCGGTTGCCGTCACGGCCGCCTTCGGCGCGATCACCACGCTCGCCGCGCTGGCCATCGCGGCCACCACGGCCGCCGCGTTCACCGCGGTCGCTACGGTCACCACGCGGGCGGCGCTCGCCCGGCTTGGCTTCAACGGGGGCCGCAGGGGCGGCTGGGGCGGGGGCACTCACGGGCGCCACCAGGTCCGGGGCGCCACCGAACAGCTTCTTGATCCAGCCGAAGAAGCCACCACCCGCTGCTGGCGCAGCGACCGCCACCGGTGCGGCTGCCACCACAGGGGTGGCCACTGGCGCGGGAGCCGGTGCGGGCGGTGCAATGGGCGCGGGTTGATCGGGCAGCACGCCCTTGATCAGCGGCTCTTGGCGCGGCTTGGCCTTCTCACGACGGGTAATGCCGACCTCGTCGCTCGGCTCCTCGATCATCGTGTAGCTGGCCTTGAAAGCGTCCAGACGCGGGTCGTCGTGGCGCAGGCGCTCCAGCTTGTAGTTGGGCGTGTCGAGGTGCGGGTTCGGGATGAGCAGCACGTTGACGCGCTGCTTCAGCTCGATCTTGGTGATTTCGGCGCGCTTCTCGTTCAGCAGGAACGAGGTCACTTCCACCGGCACTTGCACGTGCACGGCGGCGGTGCTGTCCTTCATCGACTCTTCTTGCACCATGCGCAGGATCTGCAGCGCCGAGCTTTCGGTGTCGCGGATGTGGCCGGTGCCGTTGCAGCGCGGGCAGGTGATGTGGCTGCCTTCGCTCAGCGCCGGGCGCAGGCGCTGGCGGCTGAGTTC
>CAZAIR010000143.1:0-7478 GCA_964485225.1 uncultured Burkholderiaceae bacterium | reverse complement strand
CGTACACGGCGCCCGGACAGGCGTTGAAGGCGAACGCATTCGGGCTGCACCACATGCATGGGAACGCATCGGAGTGGGTACAGGATGTGTGGCATGACGACTACGCAGGCGGGCCGACGGACGGAAGTGCGTGGCTGACGGGAGGAGATCAGGCGCGGCGGGTGCTCCGCGGCGGGTCGTGGGGCAACTCGCCACAGTACCTGCGCTCGGCCAACCGCGACTGGTACTCGCCGGCCAATCGCGTCAGCGACACCGGCTTCCGTATCGCCAGGACCCTTTGACCTTGTGCCCTTTTACCCTCTTACCCTTTGCCCACAGAG
Organism: uncultured Burkholderiaceae bacterium; assembly: GCA_964485225.1. Lineage (GTDB taxonomy): Bacteria > Pseudomonadota > Gammaproteobacteria > Burkholderiales > Burkholderiaceae_C > Inhella. The sequence goes on along the minus strand of CAZAIR010000143.1, from coordinate 7,158 downwards.
GTGTGGAGCGGCAGAGCGTGGGTGGCGCGGTGGGCTGTTGGGGGCATGGGGGCGAAGCCCCCATTCGCGCAGCATGAACGAAACGCGCGATCCGGAGCCGCCCGATTCGGCGGCGGCCGCCGACGCCGGCCCGCGGCGCGAGGGCCGCACCAACGTGGCGGCCGTGGAAAGCGCCTACCAACTCGTGCTGTGGCTGATCCCGGTGCTCGACAAGCTGCCCCGCCGCCAGAAGTTTCAGCTGGGTGACCGCCTGCAATCCACCGCCCTCGATGTGCTGGACCGCCTGATCGAGGCCGCCTACACCCGTGATCGCGCGGCCCTGCTGCAGCAGGCCAACCTCGGCCTGGAGAAGCTGCGCTTCTGGCTGCGGCTGGCCCACGACCTGCAGTTGCTCGACTTCAAGCGATACGAACACGCCGCCCGGCTGATCGACGAACTTGGCCGCCAGGTCGGCGGCTGGCTGCGTGCGCAGCGCAGTCACGGCCCGGGCGAGCTGTCGGCGGCGGACCCAGTTTCTTGCAATCACCAGTGGGGAAGGACATGCCATTGAACCCGGCGGCGTTGGCCGCGAACCCATCCAGCCGCGGGCCCATCGACGCCGCTCGCCACTGCCGCCAGCGCTTCACGAGGGCCCTGCTGCTCGCCGCCCTGCTGTTGCTGATGGCCTGGGCCGGCCCGGCACACGCCGCCCGCCTGGCCCTGGTGATCGGCAACAAGGACTATGCCGTCGGCCCGCTGAAGAACCCCCTCAACGATGCCGAGGCCATGGCATCCGCCCTGGGCGGCCTGGGCTTCAAGGTGACGCTGGTGCGCAACCTGCGGCGCGACGACATCGGCCGCACGGTGGAGGCCTTTGCCAACACCATCCGCCCCGGCGACGACGTGCTGGTGTTCTACGCCGGCCACGGCCTGCAGGTCAAAGGCGTGAACTATCTGCCCGCGGTGGACGCCCGCATCCAGGTGGAAAGCGATGTGGCGCTGAACAGCCTGAACCTCAACGAACTGCTGCAACGCCTGGACGAAGCCCGCGCCGGCGTGCGCCTGTTTCTGATCGACGCCTGCCGCGACAACCCCTACAGCCGCGGCTTCCGCAGCACCGCCCGCGGGCTGGCGCGGGTGGAGGGCGCGCCCAGCGGCACGTTGATGCACTTTGCCACCCGCCCCGGTGGCGTGGCCGACGACGGCAAGGGCAACAACGGCCTGTACACCGGCGAACTGCTCAAGCACCTGCGCACGCCCGGCCTGCCGGTAGAAAGCATGCTCAAGCGCGTGGCCAGCGGGGTGCGCCAGGCGTCCAACGGCAGCCAGCAGCCGTGGACGGAAGGGGCGCTGGATGGGGAGTTCTACTTTGCCGGTTCGGCCGGTGGCGGCACGGCGGTGGCGAGCATCGTGCCGGAGGCGGTGCAGGCGCCCTCACCACGCCCGGCCGCCCCTGCGGTTCAATCGCCTGCGGTGGCACCGCCGCCCGCTGCGAGCCTGCAACCTGGCCAGGTGGTGCAGGACTGTGATGTGTGCCCTCGGCTGGTGGTGATCCCGGGTGGGCGCTTTGTGATGGGATCGCCGGCGAACGAGCCGGGTCGCTTTGGCGATGAAGGCCCGCAGCGCACGGTGGAGGTGGGGTTGTTTTTGCTGGGTGAGACGGAGGTGACGCAGGGGCAATGGAAGGCGGTGATGGGGAGCAACCCTAGCCACTTCAACGACTGCGGAGACGACTGTCCGGTGGAGCGGGTGAGCTGGAACGATGCGCAGGAGTATGTTCGCAAGCTGAGCGAGCGCACGGGCAAGAGGTATCGGCTGCCGAGCGAGGCGGAGTGGGAGTATGCGGCGAGAGCTGGGAGTGTGACGGCGTGGAGTTTTGGGAATGAGGAGGGCCGGTTGGGGGAGCATGGCTGGTTCAACGGCAACAGCGGGAGCAAGACGCAGAGGGCAGGCAGCCGCAAGGCGAACGCCTGGGGTCTGCATGACATGCATGGGAATGTGTTGGAATGGGTGCAGGACGTGTGGCACGACGACTATGCAGGTGGGCCTACGGATGGAAGTGCATGGATGGCGGGTGGAGACCAGGCGCGGCGGGTGCTTCGCGGCGGGTCGTGGTACGGCGCGCCACAGGGCCTGCGCTCGGCCATCCGCAACGGGTACACGCCGGCCAGCCGCAGCAACGTCACCGGCTTCCGTATCGCCAGGACCTTTTGACCTTGGGCCCTTTTACCGTCTTACCCTTTGCCCGGGGTGGTGTCGAGGCGCAGTGCGATGACGGCGCGCCCGGCTGCTGGGGGCATGGGGGCGAAGCCCCCATTCGCGCGTTTTTTTCGGGCAAGTTGGTCGGTGAGTCCGTCAGCTGGACGGGTGCATGGGCGCCGACCCCGTCCGGACGTCTGCAGTTCTCCGGCTCTCGAGCGCATGGGGGGAAGGATGGGCAGGAGGCGTCAGTCCGGTTCTGTACACGTCGCCTTGGCCACGGCGGCCTTGGCCGTTTGCGTCGCGCTCAGCGTGGCGCTGGCGGTGGCCACCTCGTCGCGCAGATTTCACCCGCCAACCGCAGTTCCCCTGGACCAGACCGCAACGCCGCCCGAAAACCGGCGCCACCCGGCGGCCTGGCCCGACACGGCGGTGGTGTCACGCATCGTCGTAGCACGCGACCGTGCCGGCCGCCAGGCGTCGGTGCAGTTCGTGGTGCTGTCGAAAGACCATGTCTGGGAGTTCGAAAGCGTCAGCCGCGTGCTGGCGCTGACGCCCGAGACGGCGCAGGACTTCCCGGCCTACCTGCGCCAGCCGGCGATGACGAAGGCGCTGGGGCAGTACCTCGGCGTGATGGTGGTGGGCGCAGCGTCGGCCGAGGGAGGTGACCGGCAACCGCGTGTAGAAGAAGACCGTGCCCGCGACCGTGCCCGCATACTGCGCGGCTGGCTGCAGATTCCACCGCGCGCAGAGGTGCACGAACTCACGCTCGGCTACTACAACGGCTCTGACGCCGAGCGCAGCAGCAACGAGCAGCGGTACGCGGTGATCATCGGCATCGTGCGTCGCGATCCGGGCATCGACTGGGAGGCGGCGGTGCTGGACGCGCTCCACAACGCGCCACGTGAGTTCCCGATGCCTGTCTACTCTTACTCCCGACCCAGGGTGCGCCAGGTGCGCTGAGCGTTTCACAGTACCCCACCTCGCTCATGGCCAGGAGGAGACAACCGCCGCCGCGAGGGTTGCAACCCATGCTTGTCGGCCGGCTGCCGTGCCGTGCCAAGTAGCCCTCGAGTCGGCGGACCGTCTCTCCATGAAGGACGCCTTCAGGGCGGGCCGCTTCGTCTGTCAGGCGTTCGTGGCCAGTGGGAGAGACTCCCGCGAGTTGCTCGACCGTTGCCATGTGCTGCCTCTTGGCTTCGAACGCGAGCGGTGTATCGCCACCCGACCGCCCGACCGGCGGCGCGTAGTTTCTGACTTTCTGACGACTTCCCGCAACCTACGTCTATGGACATGGGCTCTTCCACTCAGCGCCATGTCCCCACTCCCCTCCCAGCCTGCCCTCGCCCACATCGCAACCCGCGGGCTGGCCGCGCTGTTGTCCCGAGGAACTTCCTCCTCGGCCCCGCCAGGCGAGCATCCGCTGTACCCGGATCATTCGCATCGTTCGTTGCCGACGTGCCAAGTCGGGGGAACCACTGGTATCGGCTGGCGGGCATCGCTGGCGCTGGCCGCCGCCGGGATACTGCTCGCCGGCTGTGAGTCCCTGCCGCTGGACCCGGTGGGCGACCTGGCCGCCACGCGCGGATGGGCGCCCAGCCCGGCCGCGGCCGCGGCCGCGAGCGAGCCGCTCGGTGCGTGGACCGAGCCGGTCAGAACGGGGGCCTTACCCATCAGTGCGCCGGCCAGTGCACCGGCAAGTGCGCCGTTGGCGGCCCCGGCACCCCCGACCGTGCCGGATCCCACCGCATCGCGGGTCATCGAGCATCAAGCGCCGGCCCCGACACCCCTGCCTCCCACTGCCCCACCGACAGGCGATGTCTGGGATCGCCTGCGCCGCGGGTTCAGCGTGCCCGCGCTTGACCATCCGTTGGTGGACCAGCATGCCGCCGCATTCGCACGCACTGCCTTTCTGTCGTACCGCGACGACCGCCTGCGCCTGTACCTGCCCCTGATCGTCGCCGAGCTGGAAGCGCGCGGCCTGCCGCTGGAACTGGCGATGCTGCCCCTGGTGGAGAGCGCGCTCAATCCCCAGGCGCGCTCGCCGGTGGGCGCGCTGGGCACCTGGCAATTCATGGCCCCCACCGCCCGGCGCTTCGAGCTGCGCACCTCACGCCTGGTGGACGACCGCAAGAACCTGCGCGCGGCCACCCGCGCCGCGATGGACTACCTGCAGAAGTTGCACGCCCAGTTCGGCGACTGGCACCTGGCCATGGCCGCCTACAACTGGGGCGAAGGCCGGGTACAAGCCGCCGCCGCCCGGCTGCGCGCCCGAGGCGTGCCGGTGGGCTTCGTCAACATGGCGCCCCACATGCCGGACGAAACCCGCCACTACGTGCCCAAGATCATGGCCCTGGCCCGTCTGGTGGCGCAGCCCGCGTCCTACCAGGCCGTGCTGCCCGATCTGCCCGACGGCCCGGCGCTGGCCGAGGTGGCGCTGCCGCGCGACATGGACCTGGCCCTGGCGCTGCGGTGGGCCGGCCTGCCCGAGCGCAGCTTTCTGGCCCTGAACCCGGCCGTCAGCGCGCCGCTGCTGCTGGCCTCGGCCACCCCGCGGCTGCTGTTGCCGGAAGATGCGGCACGGCGATTCGAGGCCGGCGCCTCGGCCCACCGCGGGCCATGGAGCCGCTGGTCGGTGATCAAGCTGCCGGCCACCACCCACCTGGGCGCACTGGCCCGGCAACACGGCGTGAGCGAGGCCGCGCTGCGCCAGGCCAACCGCATCCCGGCCGGCATGAAGCCCACTGCCGGCTCGGTGCTGCTGTTGCCGGTGCCACCGCGCCAGCCCATCGACGTGCCGGCGGCGTTGGTGGCCACCGCCCAGCTCGGCATGGCGCCCGACCTGGTGAAGGTGAACACCCGGGTGCGCAAGAAAGAGACCCTGCGCGACGTGGCCAGGCGCTGCGGCGTGGACGACGAGACCTTGGCGCGGTGGAACGGCCTGTCCCCCCGGATGGCTGCGCGGCGCCTGCCGGCCGGCCGCTGGCTGAGCCTGTGGGTGCTGCGCGATCGGGCGGGGCAGTTTGCCGCCGCTGGCGAGAGAGGCCGTCCGCCGAGTTGATCATCCGCGATGGCCGCAACCATTGGCTATCTCTTCCAATTACGTGGCGCCTTAGCCGCGAAGGCGCAAAGGTGTCAAGGTGCAGAGCGACGACGCCCACCCGCAGCTGCTTGATTGCATGCAGGCGAAGTTCATCCGCGCATCGCATTCTTGGAGCTGCCTTAGTCATAGGGTTCATCTCTTTCAGCCCCTGAGCGGTATCGGCGAGAGGACTGCTTCAGCGTGGTCGACCAACCACGCTGAAACCCCGCGCCACATATCCATCGACGTCCCCAAGAGGCTCTTCGCGCACATCAACATTGCGGATGCCGTGGCAAGGATCGTCCTTGAATCGCGCCTGCGCGGGCCGAGGCGATGGGCATTGAAGCAATTGCAACGTGGCGGCGTTGAGATAGGCGCGGCCCTCGCTCAACACGGCACTCAAGTCGGTGGGCACCTGGCTGACCAGCAGCAGAAAGCGGTTGTATCCGGCCGGAGGTGTGGCACGCAATCGAATCGGCAAGCGGCCCAGGCCCGGGTTCAAGCGCCGCACCTGGCCCGCAGGTGGCCAGACCTGACGGATGTCCTTCGAATCAGACCCGACGTAGAGCAGATAGGGATAGCCGCCCTGGCTGCTATCGACTTCGAGGGTGAATTCTTCATCCAGCGGCAACTCGGTGCGGCTGGGGCGAACCTGCAGGCTCCAGCGGGCGTTGCTGCCGGCCTCGATGGCACGGAAGGCCGCTGCCACCCGTTCAGCCTGGCTGGGGGTCAGCTCAGGTTGCATGGGTGTGGGCAAGGTATTGGGGGCTGGGCTCGGCAATGGACCCGGCGTGGGCGGTGGAGCAGGCAGTAGAGGCGCAGGCTGCGACGGCGATTGGGTTGGCCCTGGCCCAGGGCCAGGCGATGGCGTCGACGTTGGCGCCAGGGCTAGCGACAGCGGCCGCTGCACATTGCCGTAGGCCTCGAGGTGATGGGGCAACCAGCGCGTGTTTTCGCGCTGGTTGATACGGGGCACCTCCGTATCAACCGCAGCCTGTGCACAGGCCAGCCATTCACGGGTGCTGATGGAGCCGCTGCCATCGGTGTCTGCCACGCCCCGCTGGGCGCAGTCGAGCAGCGAGACGGTGGCAAGGCCACCGCGTTGAGGCAGGTCCAGCGAAGCTTCACGCTCATTGGCGGCGGCGATCACCACGATGTTAGCGGCCTCGCCGCGCGTACCGCCTGTGCGTAGGCTCTCGCGCAGCAGGTTAATGGGCTCCTCGCAGCGTTGGCCGGGCTCGGGCACCCAGGCCTTTGGCCGCGCCACGGCGCCACTGTCGGCCGAGGAACGCACGCCGATGAGATCGCGCTGGCCACCGCTGTGGCAGGCATCGAACACGACGATGGCCTGGCTGGCATTGGCCTTGATCTTCTCAACGGAGGGCCGCAGTTCGTCAATGCTGACCGCCGCCTCTTCTTGCCCTACCAGGGTGCTGACGCAGCGCTGGCCCTCCAGGAGGCTGGCACCGTGGCCCGAGAAGTAGACGAAGACTCGGTCATTTGGGCGTACGCGCTCGGCCAGCTCGATCCATTCCCGGCGCAAACCCTGGGTGCTGAGTTGCTGGTCACGCACGACGCGTGCTGCGCTCGTGTCGAAGCCGAGCCGCTCAGCAAGTGCACGGGCATGCGCTGCATCGTGCTTGACGCCCGGCAAGGGGTGCCGCGGGTACTCGCTGATTGTCATGATGAGCACATGATCGCGCGCATGGGCGGCGGCCGACATCAAGCAGGCACTGGCCATGACGAAGGCAGCGCACAGGGGCCACGGCCCACCCCGCTTCTGCGTCTGGGCGGTTTACATCGCAAGGTGTAGCCCGCTCTCTCTTGTGCGCCCGGCACGGGCGCACTCCTGGAGGTGCAAGTCCTCCCGTAAGTTGATCACAGCGAACGAAGCGAAG
>CAZAIR010000142.1:0-7537 GCA_964485225.1 uncultured Burkholderiaceae bacterium | reverse complement strand
TGCTTGATGAAGGGTTCGCCGGCGTACTTGCGAGCACCCGCGCTGGCTTGCAGGATGACCGGTGCGCCCACCTCGTCAGCAGCGGCCATCACCGCCTGCACCTGCTCCAAGTTGTTGACGTTGAAGGCGGGAATGCCATAGCCGTGCTCTGCCGCGTGGTCGAGCAGTTGGCGCATCGAAACGAGTGCCATGGGGGAACCTCAGGGGGAGTTGAAAAACCGTTTCAGGCCGCTGTAACCGCGGCGTAACTACCCGGGATTCTACGGAGATGAGGCCCCCAACACCCCCCTGGGGCGGGTGGAATTGCAGCATCTGACCCACGAATTACGCCGTGTTTCGCGGCTTCGTCGCCGCTTGCCCAAGCGGCCCTGTTCCTAGACTGGAACCATGCCTGTGAACCGTCGCCACCTGTTGCTGCTGCTGCCCACCCTGGCCGCTTGCGCCGCCCCGGTGCGCACGCCCGCGCCCGCAGGGCCCCGCCAGGTGGCGCAATGGCAGGGCTGGATCGACCCCCAACTGCAAGGCCAGATTGCCCTCGGGCAGGTGAGCGGCGGCGACGCCCCCGCCACCGGCATGCTCAAGAAGACCCTGGCCTGGTTCTGGGGCACGCCGGCCGATACCAGCGTGCTGACCGACGGGCTGGAAGACCAGCTGCGCGCCTTGAGCCTGCTGGCCGCCCTGCCCGGCAGCGGCCGCTTCGTGCTGGACGCGCAACTGCTGCGGCTCGACGCCAGTGGCCTGGTGCTCAGCGCCCAGGCGCAATCGCAGGTGCTGTATACGCTGCGCGAGGGCGAACGGATGGTCTACCAACGCCGCGTGCGCACCCTCGCCGAAGCCGGTTGGGGCGCCCACTTGCTGGGCAGCGACCGCCTGCGACTGGCCAAAGAAGCCGCACTCAAGGAGAGCTTGCGGCTGCTGGCGCTCGATCTGGCGGCGTTGCGGGTCTAGGCCCTCAGCGCCGAGGCGGGTCACCGCCACCCGAACATCATCTGCCGCGCCAAAGCCTGGCGCAGCGGTGGCAGGTGCTGCATGGCGCGCAGGCCGATCTCGCGCAGGCCGGTGGCCAAGGGCAGGTCAACAGCGAAGCCGCGGGCGAAGAGGTCGGTGGCGCCCATCAGCATCCAGCGGTCGGGGGTGCGCTGGCGCTGGAAGTGGGCCAGGCCGGCGTCCAGGCCCTGGCTGTCGCGCAGGGATTGCGCGAGGGTCACGGCGTCGCGCAGGCCGAGGTTCAAACCTTGGCCAGCCACCGGGTGCAGGGTTTGGGAGGCGTTGCCGATGCGCACCACGCGCCCCTGCACCTGGGCGCGCTCGGCGTTCAGGCCCAGCGGGAAGGATTTCAGCGGGCCGATGCCGGTGAGGTCGCGCGCTTCCGGTGGAAACAAGCTGCGCAGGGCCACCAAGCGCTGCGCGTCGTCGAGGTCGGCCACGGCGTCGTCGGCGGCGCTCACGCACCACACCAGCGCGGCGCGGCGACCTTGGCTGTCGTCGGGCAAGGGCAGCAAGGCCAGCGGGCCGCTGCGGGTGAAGCGCTCCACCGCCAAGCCGCGCGGCACGCCGGCGCCCAAGCGCAGCTCGCCCACCCAGGCGGTTTGACCGTAGTCGCGGTGCAGGGCGCGGCCGGCTTGCTCGGCAAAAAGGCCTCCTTCGGCCAGCACCACCAGGTCGAAAGCTTCGGCCACGGCAGCGTCCAGCTCCATGCGGCCGTCAGGCAGGGCTTTGAGGCCGGTGGCGCGCTGACCAAACTGGTGGCGCAAGCGCTGTGGTGCCGCGGCTTGCGCCTGCAGCCAAGCGCCTTGCAGGGCGCCCAGCACGCTGCCGTAGGCCAGCACGGCACCCAGCAGCGGCGCGCGCATCTCAGCCGCAGTCAGGCGCAGCTCGGCAGCGCCGGGCGGCACTTGGCTGACGCTGATGGTGGTGATGGGCTCAGCGGCCTGTGCTGGCCAAGCCTGCAGGCGTTGCAGCAGCTGCACGCTGCCCAGGCCCAGCGCCAGGGTGCGGGGGTCGCGGGTCAGGTCGGCGTCCAGCGGGCGGGCGTCGAACAGGCACACGCCCGCCCGGGGCAGGGCCTGGGCCAGCAATTGGGCGGCGCACAGGCCCACGGGCCCGGCGCCGACGACGGCGATGGAAGGGAAAGGCACACTCACCCCTCCATCGTAAGGACGCCCCCATGACCATGCACTACAACCGACTCGGCCGCTCCGGCCTGCAAGTTTCTGCCCTCTCGCTGGGCTCTTGGGTGACGTACCACAACCAGGTGGACGTGGATGCCGCCGTGGAGCTGATGGCCACCGCCTTCGATGCCGGCGTGAACTTCTTCGACAACGCCGAGGTCTACGCCAAAGGCCAAAGCGAGGTGGTGATGGGCGCGGCCCTCAAGCGCTTGGCGTGGCCGCGGCTGAACTACATCGTCAGCACCAAGTTCTTCTGGGGGCTGGAGCGCGAGGGCAACACCATCAACCGCATGGACACGCTCAACCGCAAGTACTTGATGCAAGCGATGGACGGCAGCCTGAAGCGCTTCGGCCTGGACCACATCGACCTCATCTACTGCCACCGCCCCGACCCGCGCACGCCCATCGAAGAAACCGTGTGGGCGATGCACAACCTGATCGAACAGGGCAAGGCGCTGTACTGGGGCACCAGCGAGTGGCCGGCGGCCGACATCCGCGCGGCCTACGAGATTGCCGAGCGCCATCACCTGCACAAGCCGCTGATGGAGCAGCCGCAGTACCACCTGCTGCACCGCAAGCGCGTTGAAGAAGAGTACGCGCGGCTTTACACCGAGATGGGCCTGGGCCTGACCACCTGGAGCCCGCTGGCCAGCGGCCTGCTGACCGGCAAGTACCAGGGCGGGCAAGCGCCGGCCGGCAGCCGCGGTGCGATGGAGAACATGGCCTTCTTGCGAGACGGCCTGCTATCGGCCGAGCGCAACGCTGCCGTGGCGCAGCTGGTGCCGATCGCGGCCGAGCTGGGCGGTAGCGTGGCGCAGCTCGCGATTGCTTGGCTGACCAAGAACCCGCACGTGTCGACCGTGATCTTGGGGGCCAGCCGCTCGACCCAGCTGCAAGAGAACTTGGGCGCCTTGGCCCTGCGCGACCGGCTGACGCCGGAGGTGATGGCGCGCATCGACGCGATCACGAAGCCTTTGGCTCAGTAAGCGACGTCAGGATCAATCGCTCAGGGGCGCTGGCCAGCACGCGGTCGCGCCCTTCAGCCTTGGCGCGGTACAGCGCCTCGTCGGCCTTGGCCAACCACAGATCGGGGCGCAGATCGCGGTGCGGCACGCCGCTGTGCACACCGATCGACACCGACAGCCGGCCCAGCGGGGCATTGCCATGCGGCAGCGCCTTCTCGGCGAGCGCCTGGCGGAGCTGCTCGGCACGGACCAGCGCGGCATCCAGGTCGCAGTGGTCCAGCAGCAGCACGAACTCTTCGCCGCCATAGCGGGCAGCCAAATCGGTGGCCCGGCGGCCGGTGACGCGCAGCAGGTCGGCCACCGCTCGCAAGGCACCATCGCCGGCTTGGTGGCCGTGATGGTCGTTGTAGCGCTTGAAGAAGTCGACGTCGATCAACACCAAGGCCAGCGGCTTGTGGTCGCGCAGCGCGTGCAGCCACAGCTGCTGCAGGTGGGCCATCAGGGCACGGCGGTTGGCCAAACCGGTCAGGTCGTCGGTGGCGGAGAGCTGCTCCAGTCGCGTGTTGGCGGCCTGCAGCTGCGCCTCGGCGCGGCGCTGCTCGGTGATGTCGGTGACGACCCCCACGAAGAAGTGTTCGCCGGCGGCACGCACCTCGCTGACGGCGGCCAACAGGACCAGGGGCGCACCGTCCTTGCGCACGCCTTGCATCTCACTGCGCGAACCCACAAAGCCCGGCGCGCGGCCCGCCATGTGGGCGCGCAGCAACTGGCCCATGGCTTCAGCATCGGCGCGGGCCAGCAGGCGGCCAGCCGATTGCCCCACCACCTCGCGCGCTTCGTAGCCCCACAGCGCTTGGGCTGCCCGGTTCAGGCTGAGTACGCGAGCCTGCGCATCCAGGGTGACGATGGCCACGCCCGCGGTTTGGATCAAGGCCTGCAGCTGGGCCTCGCTGGCGGCCACCTCTTGCTCTTGATGCGACCACGCGGTGAGGTCTTGACGCACCGTGACGGTGTAACCCTCGGGGGTGCGCGTCTCTTGCGTCAGCAGCACGCGACCATCGGGCAGCTGGACCCGCATCGGCTCGGGGTTGCGGCCATGACTGGCCACGCGCTGCGCGATCCAGGCCTCTTCATCGGCCTGTGCGGCCACCGGCAAGCGCCCCAGACGCTGACTGACCCGCACGCCGTACTCGAAGCTCTTGCCAATCAGCTCGTCGTAATCCACGTCGGGCATCCAGCTGCGGAACTGCCGGTTAACCAGCAGCAGCTTGTCATGCTCGTCGTACAGCTCCAAGCCCACAGGCAGGGCATCCAGCGCGCGGCGCAGCAGCAGCTGGTCGTGCTCGGCCTTGGCCTTGGCCTGGCCCAGGGCACGGCGCGCGCCCACCAACTCGCTCACGTCCTGGCGCACGGCCACCAGATAGCCGCTGGGCATACGCTGCTCTTGCACTTGAACCCAACGGCCATTGGTTTCCTGCAGCAAGATGGGGCGGCCCAGCTTGCCGCGTTGGCTCAAGCGCTCGGCCAGCCAAGCCGCTTCCCGTCCTTTGGCGGCTTCGACCAAACCCAGGCTCAGCAACTGCCGGCACATGGCTTCGAAATCGACCCCGGGCTTGAGCCACTCGGCAGCTGCCGGGTGGAACTCCGCCACGCGCCGGTTGCACCGCACCAGCTTGTTGTCGGGGCTCCACACCTCAAAACCGGCGGGAAAGGCTTCGAGCGCTTCATCCAACAAGGCGTTGGCAGTGCGTGCAGCGTCGCTGGCGTCGTTCAAGGCCATGCGGCCGGCCACCTGCTCGGTGAGGTCGGTGCGCAGGGTGATCCAGCCGCCGCTGGCGGTGCGCCGCTCGGTCACCTTCAGCGTGCGTCCGTCAGCCAGCTGCTGTTGCCAATCGTCACCGCTGCCCTGGCGGGCTGCCAGCCGCGCAGCCAGCCATTGCTTGTCTTGACCCGTGCTGGCCCCTGCGCACGCGCTGCGCGCCGCCTTCAGGACCACATCGGCGTTCGACTGCCCAAGGCGCAGATCGAGCGCCAGCTCAGGGTACAGCCGCCGCAGGGCCTTGGACACGTAGCGCAGCCGGTCGTTCGCATCGAACAGCAGCACGGCCTGGTCCAGGGCCTCGACGCCCTCTGTGCACAACAGCAGTTGGGCGCGGATGCGCCACTCACGCCACGCCAGCGCCGCCAATGCCACCACCAAACCCACCAAAGCGAGAGGCAGCGGCAGCCAGCCGAACCAAGCCGATACCGCCAGCACGACGCCAACGCCGGTGGCGATCAGCCCCGCGTAGCGGCCCAGCCTCATACCGGGACCGTATCGCTGCCTTGCAGCGCCTGCCACCGCTCGGGTGTACCCACGTCCACCCACGGTGTGGTCAAGGCCTGCGCACCCACCGCCTGCGCCGCAATGGCAGCCTCCAGGTGGGGCCGCAACGGCGCGCGCTGACCCGCAGCCACGCCGGCTACCAAACCGGACCGAAACAAGCCCACGCTGGCCCAGGTCAAGCAGGGGCCGGTGAAGCCCTGGGCACGGCTGGTGGCCAAGCCGGTGGCGCTGATGCCGAAGTCCCCCTCCGGGTGGTGCGGCGCATTGGGGGCCAGCCACAGCTGGGCCAAGCGCTGGGTTCGCTGCGCAAAGGCATCGAGCGCCGCCGCACCGAAAGTGAAGCCCGGCACGAACACATCGCCCGAAACCACCCAGAACGGGTCGTCGGCGTGCTCGATCAGCAGCGGCATCGCCGTGGCCATGCCGCCAGCGGTTTCCAGCGCGCCGCCGTAGGCCGCTTGCTCGTCACTGAAGTGCAGGCGCAAGCCCCAGCGGCTGCCATCGCCCAGCGCAGCCGGGAACTGCGGCGCCAGCCAAGCGGTGTTGAGCACCACCTCGCGCACGCCGGCCGCCGCCAAAGCCTGCAAATGCCAGGCCACCAAGGGTTGGCCGCGCACCGGCAGCAGCGGTTTGGGGGTGTGATCGGTGTAGGGACGAAGGCGCTCGCCACGGCCAGCGCACAAGATCAAAGCCTTCGGGAGACGCATGGTGACAGTGTCACTTAGCCACACACCTTCGCGGTGTGCAGGGGTGGTGGCAGCGGGCTTTCTAGAATCCCGTGTTTCCCCCTAGCCGCGCACCCACCATGCCCCAGAACACCGCCTTGATGGCCAACGCGATCCGCGCGTTGGCGATGGACGCCGTCCAAGCCGCCAACTCCGGTCACCCCGGCGCCCCCATGGGCATGGCCGAGTGTGCAGTGGCCCTGTGGGGCGGTGCCCTGAAGCACAACCCGGCCGACCCAGCTTGGTTCGACCGCGACCGCTTCGTGCTGAGCAACGGCCACGGCTCGATGCTGATTTACGCGCTGCTGCACCTCACCGGCTATGACCTGCCGATGGACGAGCTGCGCAACTTCCGCAAGCTGCACAGCAAAACCCCCGGCCACCCCGAGGTCGACGTGACCCCCGGCGTGGAAACCACCACCGGCCCGCTGGGCCAAGGCATTGCCAACGCCGTGGGCATGGCCCTGGCAGAGAAGCTGCTGGCCACCGAATTCAACCGCCCCGGCCACAGCGTGGTCGACCACCACACCTACGCCTTCCTGGGCGACGGCTGCATGATGGAAGGCGTCAGCCACGAAGCCTGCGCACTGGCCGGCGCTTGGGGGCTGAACAAGCTGATCGCCGTGTACGACGACAACGGCATTTCCATCGACGGCCAAGTCAGCCCCTGGTTCATCGACGACACCACCAAGCGCTTCGAAGCCTACGGCTGGAACGTCATCGGCCCGGTGGACGGGCACGACGTGGCCGCCATGCAAGCCGCCCTGACCGCGGCCAAGGCCAGCACCGCCAAGCCCACGCTGATCCGCGCCAAGACCGTCATCGGCTTCGGCTCGCCCAACCGCGCCGGCACCGCCAAAGCCCACGGCGAAGCCCTGGGCCCTGACGAGATCGCCCTTACCCGCGCCCAACTCGGCTGGGCGCACGCGCCCTTCGAGATCCCGGCCGAGGTGTACGCCGACTGGGACGCCAAGGCCACCGGCGCCACCGCGCAGGCCCGCTGGCACGCTGGCTTCGCGGCTTACGCCGCCGCCCACCCTGAGCTGGCCGCCGAGTTCACCCGCCGGATGCAGGGCGAGCTGCCCGAGACCTATGCCAAGCTGGTGGCCGACACCTTGCAGGCCGCCAACACCAAGGCCGAAACCGTGGCCAGCCGCAAGGCCAGCCAGCTGGCACTGGAAGCCTTCACCGCCGCCCTGCCGGAATTGCTGGGCGGCAGCGCCGACCTGACCGGCTCCAACCTCACCAACACCAAGAGCACGCCCGCGCTGCGCTTTGACGGCGGCGCCTCGAATGGCGGCCGCCACATCAACTACGGCGTGCGCGAATTCGGCATGGCCGCCATCATGA
>CAZAIR010000141.1:0-7550 GCA_964485225.1 uncultured Burkholderiaceae bacterium | reverse complement strand
TGCTCTTGCCCGAGCCCGACGGGCCGACCACCGCCACCGTCTTGCCGGCCGGGATGTCGAAGCTGATGTCGTGCAGGATGGGTCGCGACGGGTCGTAGGCGAAGCGCACATGCTCGAACCGCACCGCGCCATGACTCACCCTCAGCGGCTGCGCGCCAGCCGAATCGGCGACCTCGCGTTCACGCTCTAGAAGGCCGAACATCTTGTCCAGGTCGGTGAGGCTCTGCTTGATCTCGCGGTAGATCACGCCCAGGAAGTTGAGCGGGATGTAGAGCTGGATCATGAAGGCGTTGATCATGACCAAATCACCCAGGCTCAAGCGTCCGGCGATCACACCCTCAGTGGCCCGCCACAACATCAGCACCAAGGCGGTGGCAATGATGAGCTGCTGGCCGGTGTTGAGCAGCGACAGCGTGGTCTGGCTCTTGATTTGCACCTTGCGCAGCCGCTCCAGGCTGGCGTCGTAGCGGCGGGCCTCGAAGTCTTCCTGGCCGAAGTACTTGACCGTCTCGTAGTTCAGCAGCGCGTCGATGGCCTGGGTGTGGGTGGCCGAGTCGATGTCATTGAGCTGGCGGCGGAACTTGGTGCGCCACTCGGTCACGGTGATGGTGAAGGTGACGTACAGCACCAGCGCGCCGCCGGTGATCCAGGCAAACACGGCGTCGAACTGCGTGCCCAGCAGCACCAGGACCAGCGTCACCTCGATCAGCGTGGGCAGGATGCTGTAGAGCGAGTAGCTGATGAGCGAGTGCACGGCGCGCGTGCCGCGCTCGATGTCGCGCGTCATGCCGCCGGTTTGGCGCTCCAGGTGGAAGCGCAGGCTCAGAGAGTGCAGGTGGCGGAACACCTGCAAGGAGATCTGCCGCGCCGCGCCCTCGGTGGCCTTGGAGAAGATGAGCTCGCGCAACTCGGTGAACAGCGAGGTGCACAAGCGCAGCGCGCCGTAAGCCACCAGCAGCCCCGTCACCCCCACCGGCAGCCACCAAGCCGGGTGCACCTCGGTGCCGGCCAAGCGGTCCACCAAGGTTTTGAGCAGCAGCGGCACCGCCACCGTGGCCAGCTTGGCGCCCAGCATGAAGGCCAAGGCCGCAGCCACCCGCCAGCGGTACTGCCAGAAGTAAGGCAGCAGCTTGCGCAGCACCGCGGCATCGGCGCGCCGGGCTGGCGCTGCGGTGGTCTGGGCAGGGCTTGAGGGGGTTGAAGCGGTGATGGGGCGGGTCATTGCGGCAAACTCGGGCGTTGCATTGTCAAGGCCACCCCAGATGAACCCCGTTGCCAGTCCTTTCATGAACCCCGCCGATGTCCCGACCGAGCGCGAACTGGTGCTGCGCATGATCCCCATGCCCGGTGACGCCAACGCCAACGGCGACATTTTTGGCGGCTGGATCATGGCCCAGGTCGACTTGGCCGGCTCGGTGCTGCCAGCGCGCCTCACGCGCGGACGCATCGCCACCGTGGCGGTCAAGGAATTCATCTTCAAGCAGCCGGTGAGCGTGGGCGATTTGCTGAGCTTTTACGCCCGCGTGCTGCGCATCGGTCGCACTTCGGTGACGGTCGACGTGGAGGTCTACGCCGAGCGCAACCCACTCAATCCACAGGTGGTGAAGGTGACCGAGGCGCAGCTGACCTACGTCGCCATCACCGACGAAGGCGCCCCCCGCACCTTCCAACTCGGCGCCTGAAGCACGGCCATGCAGCCGCGCACCACCTGGCTGCTGCTGGGCCTGGGGCCGCTGCTGCTGACCTGCTTGGCCCTGGCCTGGGTGGTGAGCCAGCGCGCGCAGGTGCTGAGCGAGATGCACCTGCAGGCGGTGCAACCGGTGCTGCTGGCCGCGCGCAAGGCCGAGCTGCAAAGCAAGGTGAACCTGGGCCGCAGCGCCATCGCCCACCTGGTGCGCGACGGCATGCCCGATGCGCGCGCGCAGGCCGAGGCGCTGGTCATCTTGCGCCGGCTCGAGTTCGGGCACGACGGCTACTTCTTCGTCTACGACTTCAACGGCCGCAACCTGCTGCACCCGCGCCAACCTGAGCTGGAAGGGCAGCGCTTGATGACCAAGCAAGACAGCCGCGGCCGTTTCCCGATCCAAACCCTGCTGGCGCAGGCCCGTGCTGGCGGCGGCTACGTCACCTACGAGTGGCAGCGCCCGAGCAGCGGTCAGGTTGAGGACAAGCTGGGCTACGTGGAGCCCATTGCCGGTTGGGAGTGGATGCTGGGCACCGGCGCCTACTTCGACGAAAGCGCCGAGGCCCGGGTGCGCATCGACCGCGCCACTGAACAAGCCGTTGTCGATACCCTGGCCCGCGTGGCCCTGGTGGCCCTGCTTGGGGCCATGGCGGTGGCTGCCGGCGCCTTGGTGCTGAATTTCAACGAGCAGCGCAAAGCCGACGCCCAGCTGCGCGCCATGGCCGCGCAACTGGTGCGAGGCCAGGAGGATGAGCGCGCCCGGGTGGCCCGCGAGCTGCACGACGGGGTGCAGCAGTCGCTGGTCTCGGTGAAGTTTCTGTTCGAGTCGGTGCTGGCGCGGGCGCGCCAGGCACAGGTCGATCCCGAGCTCAGCCAACAACTCGATGCGGGGGTGGTGCGCCTGCGCGAGGTGCTGGGTGAGGTGCGCGGCATCGCCCACGACCTGCGTCCTACTTTGCTGGACGACTTGGGCTTGACCCAAGCCCTGGCCCACCTGGCTCGCGAATGGAGCGAGCGCAGCGGCGTGCCCGTGACGCTGGAACTGAGCGATGCCGGTGCGTTGCCCGAGGCCTTGACCACTGCACTGTTCCGCTTTGTGCAAGAGGCCTTAGGCAACGTGGCCCAGCACGCTGAAGCCAGCCGCGTGACGCTGCAACTGAGCCGCACCAGCGCCGGCTTGCGGCTGCGCGTCCAAGACGACGGCCGTGGCTTCGACATCAACCAACTCAGCCAATCCCCTCGCCACGGCCTGGGCCTGACCCACCTGCGCGAACGGGTGGAGAGCCTGGGTGGCCGCTACACCCTTCAAAGCAGCGCCACCGGCACCTTGCTGGGCGCTGACTTTGCGCCAAGAGCCCTGCAAACATGACCGTCCGATTGATGCTAGTGGACGACCACCCCCTGGTGCGCGATGGGCTGCGTGCCCGCCTAGAGACCGTGCCCGGCCTGCGTGTGGTCGCCGAGGCCGACACGGCCACCAGCGCCCTCACCCAAGCCGCCGACCACACGCCCGATCTGGTGCTGATGGACATTGCCTTGCGCAACGAGAGCGGCATCGACATCACCCGCGCCCTGCGAACGCAGGCCCCAGCACTGCGTGTGCTGGTGCTCAGCATGTTCGACAACCCCGCTTACGTGAGCGAAGCCCAGCGCGCCGGCGCCGTGGGCTACGTGCTGAAGGACAGCCCGGCCGAGGCCATCGTGCAGGCCATCCACACCGTGATGGGCGGCGGCACCGTGTGGCCGCAGCGAACGCATGCCGACAGCAGCGGCCCGCACCTGACGCCGCGCGAGCGCGAGGTGCTGGGCTTGGTGGCCGAGGGCCTGAGCTGCAAGCTGATCGGCGAACGCTTGGGCATGGGGGTGCGCACCGTGGAGACCCACCGCACGCACCTGCGCCGCAAGCTCAACCTCGACAGCCCGGCGGCGCTGATCCGCTACGCCATGGAAGGCAGCTGGCGCTAGATCCTGGCGCCCTCGCCAACGGAGCCCCATCGCACGCGCTGTGGCGCAAATCCGTGCGGCCCTGAGCCCTGTTTGGGTGCGCACCACGGCGGCAACGCACCAGCATGGGTACGGCCCTGCCCGCATGCGCAACGGCGCGCACAAGGCCAGCGCCGAGGCCAGTCCGGCATGTTGCTTGCAGTAGCGAACAAACCCTTAGCGGCCCAGTCCGTCCAGCTCCCGGCGGCGGCGTTCACCATCACTCAACGAGGTCTGCCCATGTTCACCTGCCCACCGACCGCCATCCACCGGGCTGTCGCCTTGCTCGCCTTGACGCTGGCCAGCGGCGTCCATGCGCAAAGCACCCCAGCCAACACCGAGGCACCCACCAAGCCAGCGGCCGAAGCGCTCGAGACTGTGGTGGTGACCGGCTCGCGCCTGCGCCGCGACATCAATGCGCAAGCACCCGCGCCGATCAGCGTGGTGAGCGCCGAGATCCTGCGCACCGCCGGCAACACTGACACCACGGCCACGCTGCGCGAAGTGCCGGCACTGATCGCTTCCGGCACCGTGGCCGACTCGATCGAGCGGGGCGGTGGCGGTGTCGGCCAAGCCGTGCTGAACCTGCGGCAGCTGGGCTCCAACCGCACGCTGGTGCTGGTTGACGGACGCCGGCATGTATCGGGTGTGGCCGGCAGTGCGGCAGTCGATGTGGCCACCATTCCTTCGGCCCTGATCGACCGCATCGAGGTGCTGACCGGCGGCGCGTCGGCGGTCTATGGGGCCGATGCGGTCACCGGCGTCGTCAACTACGTGCTGAAAAAGAACTACCAGGGACTGCAACTCGACGCCCAAACGGGCCTGTCAGGTGAAGGTGACGGGCGCGCCGACAGCCTGAGCGCCACCTGGGGCACACGCTTTGGCAACGGCCGCGGGAACGTGGCGCTGATCGCCGGCTACACCAAGGAGCAAGAGGTACTGTTCGGCGACCGCGAGGCCACACGGGACAACGGCCGAGGCAACAACTCGACGACTTACCAGAACCCAGCGCGACGCTTCCAGAAGGGCGACATCGTGGCCGCCACGATGCCCAACTTCAGCAGCTACTACCGGGTGGGTGGCCCAGGTCCGCGCGCCAGCCGCATTGCCTTCGGTCCCACCATCCCAACGGCCGCGCAGTTCGCCACCCTGTTCCCGAACCAAACGCCCACCGCCGCAGAGAAAGCCTTGATGGACCGCGCCGCGAACGCCCCGCTACGGGTCATCGGGCGCCAGCCGGTGTTTGCCATCAGCGCGAATTCGGGCTTGGTGTTCCGGGCCGACTTCGACTTCTTCAACGCCGACATCAACGGCAACGGCATCAACGACTGCAATGAAAGCTTTGTGGGCTGGACCGGCTTTGGCGGTGGCGGCTGTTACGTCACCACGCCGAGCGGTGGTGTGCGGATTTTTCAGGACGGCCTGATCTCGACGGCGCAAAACCAATTCGGGGGTGACGGAGCGGTGGAGCGCACCAACGCCAGCTCGCTCACACCCGGCTCCGAGCGCTTGAACCTGGGCACCATCGGGCGCTTCGAGCTGAGCCCGGCGTCCGAGCTGTACTGGGACGCCAAAGTGGTGCGTACCACCACGGTGAGCCGCAACAGCTACAACACCTTCTTTGACACCGCCTTCATCGCGCCGGACAACCCCTGGATCCCGGCCGCCCTGCAGGCCGACGCCAATGCGGCGGGCGGCTTGCTCATCAGCCGCGACAACACCGACTTCGGCCCGGGCATCTCCACCGCCAAGCGCGACACCATGCGATTGGTGGGCGGTTCACGCGGCGAGCTCAACTCGGTCTTGAGCTACGACTTGAACCTCAACTACGGCCGCACCGACATCAAGAACACGTACTCGAACGCTGTCATCGCGGACCGCTTCTTGGCCGCTACCGACGCAGTGCGCCGCCCCGACGGCAGCATCGTCTGCCGCTCCGACATCAACAACACCGCCAAGGTGCCGCCTCCCTTCCTGCCGGAACTGGAGGTCGGCTTTTTCACCTTCCGCCCCGGTGACGGCCAGTGCAAACCGGCCAATCTGTTCCGGGGCACCAACTCGGTGAGCCCGGAGTCGGTGGCCTTCTTCACCCGCCCCAGCACCGACACGTTCCGCTTGGAGCAGGCCGTGGCCACGCTGTCGTTCTCGGGTGACAGCAACACCTTCTTCCGGCTGCCTGGCGGCCCGGTGAGCTACGCCTTTGGCGCCGAGTACCGCAAGGAAAAGAGCCGCTCCACCGCCAGCAACGAGGACCTTGGCATCTTGGCCGATGGCAGCAACATCAACGCCGTGTCGAGCAACGTCAACCTGCTGTTTAACGATCAGGTGCGCGTCTTCAACTCAGGCGGGCAGTTCGACGCCCAAGAGGCCTTCGGCGAAGTACGGCTACCCATCCTGAAGAATGCCCCCTTTGCCCATGAACTGAGCGTGGAAGCGGCCGCCCGAACAGCCAAGTACTCCACCATCGGCAAGGCAACGACCTGGAACGTGGCCACCACCTGGGCGCCCATCGATGACCTGCGCGTGCGCGGCTCTTACTCCAAGGCCATCCGGGCTCCGGACATCTTTGAACTGTTCAGCCCCCAGCAAGCCACCACCTTCCGCCCATCCGACCCCTGCAACATCAGTGACCTGGACGCTCGCATCGCAGCCGGCCTGCCCAACGCCGCCACACGCAAGGCCAACTGCGCCACTGCACTGCAAGCGCTGGGCGTGAACCCGAACACTTATTCCGACCCGCTCACCGCGCGGTTCGCCGGCACTTCGGGCGGCAACCCCAACCTGTCAGAAGAAGCCGCTACCACCTGGACGGCTGGCTTCGTGCTGCGCCCGCGCATGGTGCCGGGGCTGACGCTGTCGATGGACTACTACGCCATCAAGATCGAGGACGCCATTGCGGCCGTGACGGCGCAAAACATCGTCAACAGCTGCTATGACCTGAGCACGTTCCCGAACCAGTTCTGCGGCCTGTTTGAGCGCCGTGCCGACGGTGGCTTCAAGTCGCTGCGCCAGATCCAGGTCAATTCAGGTCGCATCGAGACCTCGGGCATCGACCTGAGCGTGGGTTACGACTTCGCCGTGGCGGCCAACCGCTTCAATGTGCGCGCCAACGTCAACCGCACTGAGAAGCTCAACCGCTACTTCGACCCCGTGCGCCAAGACTTGGTGAACCCGGGCTTGGGAGAGTTGGGCGCACCCAAGTGGGCGGGCACGCTGTCAGCCGGCTGGGCCAACGGCGATTTCGCCGTCAACTGGCGAGGCCAATACATCGGCGAGCAAGCCGTTGCGAGCGCCGTCCAGATCGAGGACGTGGCGGCCGAATTCGGGCCGGCCGGCATCGCCAAAGCCATGTGGGTACACAACCTCTCAGCCACCTACACCTTGCGCAAAGGCATTCAGATCCACGGCGGCGTGAACAACCTGACCAACGAGGAACCCTACATCGCCAGCTCTGCGTACCCGGTGAGCGGCGTTGGACGCTCGTTCTTCTTGGGCGTGCGGGCGACGTTCTGAAGCGAAGGCGATGCCAGCTTCGGTGCGTTCAGCCGAGCGCACCGAAGCCCCCTCATTCCTCCAGCAAGCTGCGCAGCATCCAGGCGGTCTTTTCGTGGACGTCAAGGCGCTGCGTGAGCAGATCGCAGGTCGGTTGGTCATCGGCCGCCGAAGCCACCGGGAATGCAGCGCGCGCCACGCGGGCCACGCCTTCGTGGCCTTGCATCAGCCAACGCACCATCTCGGTGGCCTTGGGCGGCTGCACCGGTGCATCGGGCAGGGTGCTGAGGGCCGCGAACTGGGCATAACTGCCTGGGGCGTTGTGGCCCAGTGAGCGGATGCGCTCGGCGATCGGATCCACGGCATTCCACAGCTCGGTGTACTGGGCCAT
>CAZAIR010000140.1:1638-7552 GCA_964485225.1 uncultured Burkholderiaceae bacterium | reverse complement strand
TTGAACGTGGTGGTGCACCGTCTGCCACGCATGCTGGAGCGCGCTTGGACAGGCGAGGCGGCGGAGATCCTGCAGTCACACCAAGAAGTGGCCAACACGGGCGCCCTGACGCCGGCCGAGGCGCAAGCATTGGCTGAGCAAATGAAGCGCCTGAGCGAGCGGCTGGCCGCCAACCCGACGTACAACTTGGTGGTGCCGCGGTCGGCCTGTCCGGCCTGTGGGCATCAGCTGGCTTGGCACGAGAACCTGCCTTTGCTGGGTTGGTTGCGCCTACGCGGCAAATGCGCCGCTTGTGGTGCGCGTATCAGCGCGCGCTACCCGCTGGTGGAGTTGCTGACGGGCTTGCTGTTTGCGGCCATCGCTTGGCGCATGGGCCCGGAGCCTGTCGCCTTGCTGTGGTGTGGCTTCGCGGCCACCTTGGTGGCCGCCTCGTTCATCGACTGGGAAACCACCCTGCTGCCCGATGTGTTCACCATGAACCTGCTTTGGGTGGGCCTGGTAGCAGCGGCTTTGGGCTACACCGTGCCTTTGGCTGACGCTGTGTGGGGCTTGGTGGCAGCGGCAGTGACATTGGGGGGCATCTCCAAGATGTGGAAGCTGCTGCGGGGCAGTGACGGCATGGCCATGGGCGATGTGAAGCTGCTGGCAGCGCTGGGCGCTTGGTTGGGCTGGTCCATGTTGATCCCGATCGTGCTGGTGGCTTCGGCGGTCGGCGCAGTGGTGGGCATCGGTATGAAGTTGACCGGTGCGCTGCGCGAGGGTCGCTATGTGCCGTTTGGCCCTTTCTTGTCGGGGGCTGCGCTGCTGGTGCTGTTCGCTGGAGAGGCCCAGGTCAAAGGGTGGCTGGGCTGGGCCTGAGCTCAGACACACCCCGCGCGCGATGCACATCGGCTTGACAGGTGGAATCGGCAGCGGCAAGAGCACCGCTGCGCAAGTGTTGGTCGCCCAGGGCTGGCGCTTGGTTGACACCGACGCCATCGCCCGCACCCTCACCCAGCGAGACGGCCGAGCAATGCCGGCATTGGTAGAAGCCTTCGGCCAACAAATCCAGGCGGTTGACGGCGGCCTCGACCGCGCAGTCATGCGGGAACGGGTGTTCGGAGACCCTGGAGCCAAACGAACACTTGAAGCGATCCTTCACCCCATGATTCACGCGGAGGCCCAGTCACAGGGCGCAGGCGCTAGCCATGTGGTGTTCGATGTCCCGTTGCTGGCCGAGTCGCGTTCGTGGCGCTGGCGGGTGCAGCGCGTGCTGGTGATCGACTGTGACCCTGCGCGCCAAGCCCAGCGCGTAGCCCAACGGCCCGGTTGGACCTTGGGGCAGGCGCACGCAGTCATGGCCACGCAGGCAAGCCGGCGTCAGCGCCGGTCGGTAGCGGATGCGGTGATCGACAACAGTTTCATCAGCCCGTCGCAGTTCGTTGAACTTGTCGCCGCAGTAGGCCGGCAATGGCGCACCCCTGTGGAAGAATCGCGCCCCTGATTTCCCTGCTGGGCTGCGCCGCGCCGTGTTGCTGTACGAGTTCCCCTTCAACGAGAACGTTCGCACCCTGTTGCGGCTCGAACACCTGTTTGACCGCTTGGGTCAGCTGGTGGCGCGCGACGCGGCCTTGGACCACCACTTCGCGGTGGCCACGCTGTTCGAAGTCATCGAAGCCAGTGCCCGTGGAGACTTGAAGAGCGAGTTGCTCAAGGAGCTGGAGCGCCACAAAGCGCAATTCAACAGCTACCGCGGCAACCCGGCCGTTTCCGAGCACGCATTGGATGACGTGGTGCAGCGCTTGGACGCCACCTTCCAGGCCTTGAACGCACAGACCGGCAAAGCCGGAGCGGGCTTGGCCGGAAACGACATGTTGATGGGTGTGAAGAGCCGTCTATCGATCCCCGGTGGCACTTGCGAATTCGACCTACCGGCTTACCACGCCTGGCAGGACATGAGCGCGGCTGTGCGGCGCCAAGACCTGCTGGGTTGGATGGCCGGCGTGGTGCCGATGGCGCAGGCGGTGACGCTGTTGCTGTCACTGCTGCGCGAGACCGGCGTGCCGCACAAAGTGGCAGTGCAAGCCGGTGTGTTCCAGCAAACCTTGCAGGCGGCCAAGCCCTACCAGCTGCTCCGCTTGCGCATCGATCCCGCCTTGGGCCTGGTGCCGGAAATCATTGGCCACCGCTTGATGGTGTCGGTGCGCTTGATGCGCCAAGACGGTGAAGGCAAGCTGCGCCACGCGGCGGAAGACGCCGCGCTCGAACTGAGTCTTTGTGCATGAATCCCGCCAGGCCCACTGCTGCGCCGCGCACGGTTCCCTGCCCACGCTGTCGAGCCCCCAGCTTGTTCGATCCCAGCAACCGCTTCCGGCCGTTTTGCAGCAACCGCTGTCGCACCGGCGACTTGGGCGCCTGGGCCAATGAAGAGTTCCGGGTGCCGGTGAAGTCGAGCGACCCGTTAGACGACGACTTGCCGCCCTCAGCGGCCTGACGCCCCTAGCAGCCCCCACGCGCCCAGCCCTGCAGCCAGATTCTCCGCGGTGGTGAACAACTCGGCTTGCCAGCCGCTTGCACGGGCAGCCGCTATGTTCGCGGGATGGTCGTCGATGAGCAAGCAATCCGCAGGTTGCTCACCGAACGACTGGGCGGCCAGCGCAAACAGGGCAGGGTCGGGCTTGATCAGGTGCACGTCGCACGAGAACACGCCGGATTCAAACCACGTCGTCAAGGGGTTGCGCGCCCGCAAGCCGCGGGACAACACCGTGGGCATGTTCGACAAGTAGGACAGCCGGTGTCCGGCCGCCTTCAATTCCAGCAGCACCGCCAGCACCTCGGGCTGCACTTGCAACTCGGCGTCGATCGCCGCCACCAGGGCCAGCACCTCGGTCGCCGGCCAGCCCATGCGAGCTTGCATGCGCTCGGCCAGTACCTGCTCGTCGATCAAGCCTTGGTCAAACGCGCCCCAGTCGCCGCCATAGGCCTGGAAGCAGTCGGCCACGGTTTGCGCCAGCTCCGATTCCGTGCGGGCCCGGTGCGGCCACACCGTGCGCACCACATGGGCCGGCCGCCAGCGGAACAGCACCGCGCCGAAGTCAAAGACCACGCGCGGTGGCCGCACTGGGCTCACGCGCCACGCACCCAGTTCAAGGCAGCGGCGGTGGAGCTGTCCAGCCCGGCCGTGTCGCCCGATGCCAAACGTGGCAGCAAACGGCTGCACAGGGCCTTGCCCAGCTCCACGCCCCATTGGTCGAAGCTGTTGATGCCCCACACTGCGCCACTGACGAACACCCGCTGCTCGTACAGCGCGATCAGCGCCCCCAAGGTGCGCGGGTCCAGCCGCTCCAGCATGAACAAGGTGGAGGGGCGGTTACCAGGGAAGCTGCGGTGGCGCGCCAAGGCGGCGACGGGCAGGTTCGGGTTGGCTGTGGGCGCGGATTCGGCAGCGGCGGCCGCAGCGGTCTTGCCCTCCAGCAGCGCCTGAGCCTGGGCCAGGCAGTTGGCCAGCAGC
This sequence comes from uncultured Burkholderiaceae bacterium, assembly GCA_964485225.1. Taxonomy (GTDB): domain Bacteria; phylum Pseudomonadota; class Gammaproteobacteria; order Burkholderiales; family Burkholderiaceae_C; genus Inhella. The sequence goes on along the minus strand of CAZAIR010000140.1, from coordinate 4,062 downwards.
TTCTGTTGCTGATCAGCCAAGCGCGCTTGCAAGGGCCCCGTGGGCTCGAAGCTGTAGTGCGCTTCGCGCACCGCCAAGAACTCCACCGGCACCACGTCGGTTCCCTGGTGCAGCATCTGGAAGTACGCGTGCTGGCCGTTCGTACCAGCCTCACCCCACACCACGGGTGAGGTGGCAAAGGGCACGGGGTCGCCATCGCGGTCAACCTGCTTGCCGTTGCTCTCCATCTCCAGCTGCTGCAGGTAGGCCGGCAAGCGGCGCAGCCCCTGGTGATAGGGCGCTACCGAGCGGCTGCTGAAGCCATGGAAATTGCGGTACCAAACGTCCATCAGCCCCAGCAGCAGCGGCAGGTTGCGCTCGGCCGGTGCGGTGGCGAAGTGGTGGTCCAGCGCATGCGCGCCGGCCAAGAAGTCGCGAAAGTGTTGGGGGCCGATGGCAATGGCCAAGGGCAGACCAATGACCGACCACAGCGAGTAGCGGCCGCCCACCCAGTCCCAAAAGCCGAACACGTTCTGGATGCCGAACGCGGCGGCCGCAGCGCGGTTGCTGCTGGTGGCGGCGAAATGCGTCGCCGTGTCGGTGCCGCCTTCGGCCAAGAACCAGGCCTTGGCCGCCTCGGCATTCGCCAAGGTTTCCTGGGTGGTGAAGGTTTTGGAGGCCACGATGAACAAGGTGTGCTCAGGGCGCAACTGCGGCAACACCGCAGCCAGGTCGTGACCGTCCACGTTGGAGACGAAATGCAGGCGCAGGCCACTCAAGCTGTAGGGCGCCAAGGCCTGGGCCGCCATCGCCGGGCCGAGGTCGCTGCCGCCGATGCCGATGTGCACGACGTCGGTCAACTCGCCTGCGCGCACCCGCTCGCGTACCTGCTCGGCGTAGTCCAGCATGCCCTGTAGGGCCGCCTGCACCTCTTCACCAAAGGGGGCGGCATCCAAGGGCGCCCGCAGCGCCGTGTGCAGCACCGCGCGCCCTTCGGTGTGGTTGATGGCATCGCCACGGAACTGGGCATCGCGCTGCGCCGCCACGCCGCATTGCTCGGCCAGCTGCAGCAACAAGGCCAGGGTGGGTTCGTCGATGCGGTTCTTGGACAGGTCCACGCGCAAGCCCGCCGCTTCAAAGGTGAAGCGGGCAGCGCGCGCCGGGTCGGCCGCGAAGGCGTCACGGGCATCAAAGGCGTGGCCCGCGGTCTCGAAGTGCTGGCGCAGCAAGCCCCAGGCGGGCGTACGGTCGCAGCGGGTGCTGGAGGCGCTCAACGTGCGGCCTCGATCAAGGCTTCGAGCTTGACCGCATCGGCGGCGAACAGGCGGATGCCTTCGGCCAGCTTCTCGGTGGCCATCGCGTCGTCGTTCAAAGCCAGGCGGAACGCGGCCTCGTTGAACCGCACCCGCGGGCTGTCGCCAGCGGCCGCTGCATCCAAGGCGCGCGGCAAGGGCGCCTCAATGGCTTGCAGCTGCGCCAAAAGGTCAGGGCTGATGGTGAGCAGATCGCAACCCGCCAAGGCCTGAATCTGGCCGATGTTGCGGAAGCTCGCGCCCATCACCTCTGTGGTCAAGCCGTGCTGCTTGAAGTGGCGGTAGATGCGCGACACCGACTGCACGCCTGGATCATTCGGGCCCGCACGCTCGGCTTCTACCCACGCGGCACCGGCCGACTTTTTGTACCAGTCGTAGATGCGGCCCACGAAGGGCGAGATCAAGGTGATGCCCGACTCACCACAAGCCACGGCTTGGCAGAAGGCGAACAACAGCGTGAGGTTGCAATGAATGCCCTCACGCTCCAACTCCGCAGCGGCTTGGATGCCTTCCCAGGTGGCGGCAATCTTGATCAGCACACGGTCGCGGCCCACGCCGGCCGCTTCGTACAGCGCCATCAACTGGCGTGCGCGGGCCAAGGTGGCGGCGGTGTCAAAGCTCAAGCGCGCGTCAACCTCGGTCGACACGCGGCCCGGGATCAGCTTCAGGATCTCGAGGCCAAATCGCACCAGCACACGGTCCACCACATCGGCGGTCGGCATGCCGGGGTGCGCCTTAACGGTCTCTGTCAGCAGCGGCGCGTACTCGGCCTGCTGCACGGCCTTCAAAATCAGCGACGGATTGGTGGTGGCATCGCGCGGTGCAAACTGGGTCAATTGCAGGAAATTGCCCGTATCGGCCACCACCACGGTGTGCTGCTTGAGTTGGTCGAGTTGGTTCATGGCTGAGACTGAAAAAGCAAGATTGAGCGGCCATTGTCGCGATGCCCCGGTTTGACCGGACCACGAAACCCGTGCATCATTCGGCCGTAACTTTATTACATCGCACCCTGATGTCATTCGATCTCGTCTTCTTTGGTGGTACCGGCGACCTGACCTGGCGCAAGCTGATGCCTGCGCTCTTCCAGGCCTTCCGTCACGGCAAGCTGCCTGAAGGGGGGCGCATCCTGGCC
>CAZAIR010000140.1:0-1628 GCA_964485225.1 uncultured Burkholderiaceae bacterium | reverse complement strand
AGCAAACCGACGAGAAGTACCGCGAGTGGCTGCACGAGCGCTTCAAGGAGGTCGAGGGTGCCAAACGCCCGAGCGACGAAGAGTTCGAGCGCTTCGCTGCGATGGTGTTTTACCGCCGCATGGACCTCAGCCAGCCGGAGCACTACGCCAAGCTCAAAGAGTGGCTGGCGACGCGCCCCGGCGGCCCGGCCGACACCACGGTGCTTTACCTGGCCACCAGCCCGCACCTGTTCACGCAGATTTGCGAGCAGCTGGGGGCCGCCGGCCTGAACCACAGCGGTGTGCGCGTGGTCCTGGAAAAACCGCTGGGCCACGACTTGGCCAGCGCCCAAGAGATCAACCGCGTGGTGCGCTCGGTGTTCGCGGAAAGCCAAGCCTTCCGCATCGACCACTACCTGGGCAAGCCCTCGGTGCAGAACTTGATGGCGCTGCGCTTTGGCAACGCTTTCTTTGAACCCCTGTGGCGGCGCGAAAGCATCGCCAACATCCAGATCACGCTGGCCGAGAGCTTGGGCGTGGGCACCCGCGGGCCGTTCTACGACGGCACCGGCGCCCTGCGAGACATGGTGCAAAACCATGCCCTGCAACTGCTCACCATGCTGGCCATGGAGCCCCCGGCCAGCAACGACGCCGACGCCATCCGCGACGAAAAGCTCAAAGTGCTGCGCGCGCTCAAGCCCTTCACGCCCGAAAGCGTGGCGCGCGATGTGGTGCGGGGGCAGTACCGCGCCGGCACCGTGGCCGGACAAGCAGTACCAGGCTACCTGAGCGAAGCCAAAGTGCCCGCCGAGAGCCGTACCGAAACCTTCGTGGCCTTGCGCACCGAGATCCAGAACTGGCGCTGGGCAGGCGTGCCCTTCTACCTGCGCACCGGCAAACGCTTGGCCGCGCGGCATGCCGAGATCGTCATCAACTTCCGGCAGGTGCCGCACGCCATCTTCCCGGGCTCTCAGCGCGCCAACCGTCTGACCATCAAACTGCAACCGGAAGACGGTTTGGAGTTGGAACTGCTGGCAGCCAAAGGCGGCGCCCACGGGGAAGCGCTGGCGCCCGTCACGCTCGACCTCGATTTCGACAAAGCCTTCAGCGCGACCAACCGCGTCGGTGCCTATGAGCGCCTGCTGCTCGATGCCATTGCCGGTAAGCTCAATCTGTTTGTGCGCAGCGATGAGCAGGAGCAAGCTTGGCGCTGGGTTGAGCCCATCTTGGACGCATGGGCGGCCAGCGACGAAGCGCCCCGCCCCTACAACGCCGGCACTTGGGGCCCGGCTGCGGCCAGCGCCATGGTGGCGCGCGATGATTTCACCTGGCCCGAGGAAGACTGAATGCCCGACCCCTGCCCGAAGCGGAGCCCTGCATGAGCAGCCTGCTCGACCGCATCTCCGCCGCCCTGCCCGCGCTACCGCCCGCTGAGCAGCGGGTGGCGCACCTGCTGCTGGCCGATGCGCGGGCTTTCGCCACGCTGCCCGTCAGCGAGTTGGCTGAGCGCTCGGGGGTCAGCAAGCCCACCGTCGTGCGCTTCTGCCGCAGCGTAGGCTACGACGGCTTGGCCGACTTCAAGCTCAAATTGGCAGGCAGCGTCAACGAAGGCGTGCCCTTCGTGCACCGGGCGGTCGAGGAAGACGACA
>CAZAIR010000139.1:0-7566 GCA_964485225.1 uncultured Burkholderiaceae bacterium | reverse complement strand
ACGACCCCAACAAGCCCGTCATCACCTACGTGGCGCGCAACTTGGAGCCCTACCGAGGCTTCCACACCTTCATGCGGGCGCTGCCCCAAGTACAGAAAGAGCATAAGAACGCGCATGTGATGATCGTCGGCGGCGATGACGTCAGCTATGGCTCACGGCCAAAGGATGCGAAGTCGTGGAAGGCCAAGATGCTGGCTGAGGTGGGCAGCCAGCTCGACCCGACGCGAACGCATTTCATGGGCAAGATGCTGTACGCCGATTACCAGCGCGTGCTGCAGATCTCAGCCGCACATGCCTACCTCACGTACCCGTTCGTGCTGAGCTGGTCAGCCTTAGAAGCGATGGCGAGTGGCGCCAACCTCGTCGCAGGCGCCACTGCCCCGGCACGCGAGGTGATTCAGCACCAGCGCAATGGGCTGTTGATGCCAGCGCTGGATGCCGACGCCATGGCGGGGCAGCTGCTGCACACGCTCAGCGAGCCCGAGGAGGCCCGCATCAGGGGGCAACGCGCCCGGCAAGGCGTGGCGCATAGCCATTCACGTCGTGCAGGCTTTACTGCCTTCAACGGGCTGCTGCAGATCAGCGCAGCCAAAGCGCCACCCCCAGCCGGCCCTCACATTCCGCCGTACCAACCCTTGACCGGCTCACAGTTTGAACCCCATGCCGCCATCAAACCCCGAACCCAACCTCACTCTGCCGCGCCGAGCGCAGCCATTGCAAGGACCCAACACCATGCTGTTTAAAGCCACCCTCAGAACCGCGCCGCAGCGCCCTGCGCGCGCTTGGGTACTTGGCCTGCTGGCCGCCTCATTGACTCTGAGCGCCTGCAGCGCCCTCGACGGTGGCGCCAAGCAGCAGCGTGAGGCGTATGAGGCCAAGCTGGCCAAGGCCAAAGCGATCTTTGCGGAGCGGTGCAAGACGGCGGGGGTGGTGATTCACCGCACCGTCAAGGATGTGGAGGGGATTGAGCTCAAGAAGGTTCGGCCGGAATTGGCTTATGCCGACAAACGCTACTTCGACCCGATGTTTGAAGGTGCGGCGATGGCTGGTGAGGCGCAAGGTGATTCCTTCATCGCAAGCTTCCTCTACTCGGAAATACGCAACTTGGGTCAGCCTGACAGACGAGGTCTGATCCAGCCTCTGCATGTGAGCGCTGGGCCAAACCAAGCCAATCCCATACGGGGCTATAGCTATGCAGACGTGCGCAGCGCTGACGGCCAAGTTCTTCGCTATCACTTGGACAAGAGTCTCAGTGCTGAGCGGTGGCGCGCCCAGGGTTGGGCACGGGATCTCATTCGTACGGAGTGGACTGGTTCTACCACCCGCTATGCAGTCGACTGGGTGGATCTAGTGGATTCCAACGACCGCGCGCTTTGGATCGCCGGCACTCAAATCAGAGTCGTTGACCAATACACCGGTGATGTCTTGGCGCAGCTAACGCGATTCGTTATGGACCCTGGCTTTGGAGCGACTGGGACGGGCCGCTGGCCTTGGCAGCACGCCGAGAGCCGACTCGATCAAACGTGCCCTGCACTGCCAGGCGCAATGGGCAACGTAACGCGATTCTTTGTAGACACCGTCTTGAGTCCGAAGCAGGGAGATTGAACATGAGCCAACCATCACCGCAAGTTCTGCAGACATACACCTTGCTTCAAATCGCAGCAGAGGCATTTTTCGCACAGGAGCCCAACCGGCCGGCTGCAGAAATTGGCACTGATGCACTAGCAATCGACGTCATCAATCCGGCATTGCTAACTGCCGGCAACCGCCACTCCTCCCGCATGACCCAAGCCCAAGCCGAGCAATTCGCTCGTGAGTGGAAGGTCCTCTCCCACCAACCCAACACCGCCACGGGTTTCAGCGCCACGCTTTTCGAGTGCCTGGTGGACGACCCAGAGCGCGGCATGTTCGTGGGGCAAAAGGTTGTGTCCTTCCGCTCCACCGAATTCATCGAAGACCACGCCCGCGACAACCACGCCACGAACCAGATGGAGATCAGCCAAGCTGGCTGGGCGTTTGGGCAGCTGGTTGACATGCGGCTCTGGTGGGAAAGCGTGAAAACGCAGGTGGGCGCCGATAAGGTGGACGTGACCGGCTACAGCCTGGGCGGCCACCTCGCCACCGCGTTCCAGATGCTTTACAGCACGCAGGTGGATGAGGTCTATACCTTCAACGGTGCGGGGGTGGGCAAGGTTAAGAATGGGACCTTGGCTACGGTGCTAACTCAGTTCGAACAGCGGCGCAACAGCAGCGCCAATACCGACCTTTTCAGCGACCCGGTGGCGCTGGCCGAGTACCGGCGCTTGGTGCCGTTGTTCGATGAAACGTCCAACGTGAACCGTGCGGCCGCCGACGGGGCGCTGAGCGCGGTGCGCGCCAAGCTGGCCGAGGCGCGGGTGGACAACCGCACGACGGGCGGTTCGCTGCGCACCCGGGTCGACCAGTTGACGCTGCTGGAGTCGGCGATGTCGCGCGTTGCATCGCTGGCGGAGTTGGCTGAAGAAGTACCCAAGGTGAGTTCGGGTGGCGACACCCCTACGAATCCGGCCAACATTCAAGGCGCCAAAAACATCGCCGCCATGCGGCTCGATTACCAACTGGCCTCACTGACGGTGCGCAAGTTCACCGAGACCGGCCCGACCATTGCCAACATCTTCAAGGACAACGGGCCCCGGCTAGGCACCGGCTTGGCGAAGTTCTACGACGTGTATGGCATACCTCCGCCGTCAGCCGTGGCGAACTCGCAGTACCACCTTGGGCAAGCGACGGGCGTTTACATCGAGGACCAGCCCTTGTTTCGGGGCAGCTACATCCCCAAAGTGCTGCTCAAGACGCTGGCCGAATTCGAGATTCGGACTCTGGTTGCGGGGTACGACAAGAACGACTTTGGCGACACCCACAGCATCGCTTTGATTGCCGATTCACTGAGGGTTCAAGCAGCGCTGGGCGCTTTAGATCCCACGGTGAGTCTGGGGACGTTCTCGAGTTGGATGAGCCTCGCATCGAACTCAAAGAGGGATAGCCAACTCTTTCAACAGGGCAAGGCAGAGGGCGACACGGTCGAGAAATTCCTGGACGCTGCGCGTTTTGTGCTGATCGGTCCGCGCTCCGAAACAGTGAAGCCCACCTTGACGGCTGAGAAAGAAGCCGAAGCCCTGAAAGGGGGCACCTGGGCCGACATCGATAAGTTTTCGCTGCGGCCTGCGCTTGAAACGGCGGTGAACGAGCTGATCAGTAGCACCTTGCATCTCAAGGGGCGGCTCAAGATTGGCTTGAGCAGCGGCGACATGGATGGCCGCAATGATTTCAGCAGTTTTACAAGCCTGCACAGCCTGAGCGTGCTGAAGCTTAGTGGTGCCGATACAGCGGCCGACGCTGCGTTGACGACGCACTTGGAGGGCAAGTGGGGCAATGTGTACACCCGCTGGAAGCTTGACAAGGCCGACTTGCAAGCTGGCAGCGACCCTTTGCTGGCCAGCTTCACTGACAAATGGTTGAGCGATCGGGGCCGGATGTTGGAGCAGCTGTTGCAGCGCAATGCCAGCAACACGCCTGACAGCGTGGCAATTGGCCTTTCGCCCGCTGGCGAGGTGGGTGTGCGGTTTGACGACCGCGAATCCAAGCGCAGCTTCATCGCCGGTGAAGCGGATCAACCGGGTAATGTTCACCAGGTTGTGTTTGGGGGCCGTGCAGACGAGACGCTGAGTGGCGGCAGTTTGAGCGACTCCCTTTACGGCGGCGACGGTAACGACACGCTGCAGGGTAGCTCGGATGCTGATTGGCTGGAAGGCAATCAGGGCAATGACATGCTGGAAGGCGGCGCGCTAGATAAGGGCAATGACACGCTCCTCGGCGGTGCTGGCAGTGACACCCTCGATGGTGGCCTTGGCAACGACTTGCTGGTTGGTGGTGACGATAACGACACCCTGATCGGTGGAGCTGGTGACGACAAATTGTTGGGTGGCAAAGGCACTGATGCTTACACCTTCAGCGACGCGTCAGGTAGCTGGGGCAGCGACGTCATCATCGACACCGATGGCATGGGCACGATCACTATCGACGGGTACGGGGTCGTGAACGGTAGTGGTTTGCTTCGCAAGTCAGACCGGATTTGGGAGAGCGCGGACAAGCGCTTGACCATGACTGAACTTGAACGCGGTGCCGGTGCCATGGACCTGCGCATCAGCTACGTCAACAACGGCAAGTCGAGCAGCATCTTGATCAAGGACTGGCGCGCCCCCGCCGCGGCTGCTACGCAAGCCACCGTCGGTGACTTTATGGCTGACGTCACGTCACCGCTTGCCGGGTCGATGGTCTCGCTGCGCCAGGGTGAGCGGGCATTCGCGCTGGATACCGAGGCGTCGGTTGCAAGGACACCGGCCTTGACCGTCCCCGAGATCAGGTCGTTCAACCTTGCCCAAGCGGGTGCGTTTGGCATCGTGCTTGCAGGCGTGACGCAACGCACACCGGGTGCGGTGATGACGGGAGATTTTGCCAAAGGGTTCAGTGGCAATTCGTACGGCATAGATGCAGGTGGCAATTACACCAATGCCGGGCCCCAACCCGGCGCAGCGGACCAATTGCGCGGCACAACTGCCAACGACGATATGTTTGGCCTTGCCGGTAACGATGCATTGACAGGCCGAAGCGGTAATGATTATCTGGATGGAGGATCAGGTGATGATCTGATATTCGGCGGTGTTGGCGAAGACACATTGATTGGTGGCGACGGTAACGACTTCCTCTACGGAAGCGCTGTGGGCCCAATCATTTCGCCTAAGAATGTAGATTTCGTTCCGCCAGAACTTGAAGAGACGGGCGCAGAAATTCTGGCGCGCGGATTCAATTGGATGGCGGCAAGAACCACAATTCCGCGGATTGTCAACGGCACCTATAACTTTAGGGAGGTCGGTTTATACAACGCTGTCGGTGGGGCGGGTTTTTTTGGGCCCGATAACAATGTCTATCGAGAGACAGAAGGCAATTATCTCGATGGCGGTAAAGGTAATGATTACATCGTGGCGGGCGTTGGCAACGATGTGGCCGAGGGGGGCGAAGGTGATGATGACTTGTACGGCCTCGATGGCAATGACTTCCTAGCGGGAGGAGATGGCGCAGATTTCATTCAGGGTGACGGCAAGCTGGACCCGGATTTGACTGAGCCTGGCAATCCAGAGACGACCGAGACACACGGTGATGACACGCTCGATGGTGGGGCAGGAAATGACGCACTGGCGGGCGGTGGTTACAACGACGTGATCTACGGCGGCGATGGTGATGACATCGCCTGGGGCGACCAAGGAAATGATTTATTGGCGATCCCCGACGCAATGCACGGCGACGACTGGATCGACGGCGGCGCCGGCAATGACAGCCTCAGGGGAGACGGTGGAGCGGATGTTCTCCTCGGGGGGATTGGCGATGACTTGTTGCTCGGCGACGCGAACCATCAGACAGCGAGTGTGGCCAACGCAAGCGGCGACCAATTGGATGGCGGTGAGGGCAACGACACAGCCGCCGGCGATGGTGGCTCCGACACGGTTGTTGGCGGCAACGGAGACGACTGGCTGTTCGGTGATGCGAAGTCCCTTGGCTTGACCGCAGCGGAGAGCGGTGAAGATTTTCTTGACGGCGGACGCGGCGATGACAACCTCGATGGAGGCGCCGGCGCCGACACCCTCTTGGGTGGCGAAGGTGACGACCAACTGCGTGGTGACGGCGAGTTCGTCGCGGCAGACGTGGGTGGCAACGACTGGCTGGACGGCGGTCAGGGAGACGACTACCTCACGGGTGAGGCTGGCAACGACATGCTGCTTGGCGGTGCTGGTGATGACCAACTGCTCGGTGGCGCGGGCAATGACACCTTGGTGGGCGGCGAAGGCATCGACCGCTACGAGGGCGGTGCGGGTGACGACACCTATGTGTTCGGTGCAGCTGATGCAGAAGGCTCGATTGGTGGCAACACCGAGTCGATAGAGGACACAGAGGGGCGAAACCGCGTGGTCTTCGAGGGTGTGTATGCACCTGACCGTGTTCAGGTCTCGAACGGTTTTGTCTCCATCTTCCTGAGCGAAGCCGCCCCCGGATTGCCGGCAGGTACACCCATCAATGCACTATTGATGTCGACGTCGACGGCCGCCCGGATGACGAGCTTCGAGTTTGGGTCTGGTAGCTACACGCTTTCAGACTTGATCTCCAATTTCTCAGCACAACCAATGAACTTCGTTGACGTGAGCGGACGGTTGAACACCGTAGGCAGCCGCGGCGACGACAACTTGGTAGCCGGCTTGCCCGGGTCTGAAGTGCGTGGTGGCGTTGGTAATGACACGATCGACATCGGTTTAGGTGCGATGAGCGTAAGGTTCAACCGGGGCGATGGTCGAGACACCCTGAATTTGGGTAACGGCTGGATGCAGTTGCCTTCAGCAGCGGTCGCTGCTGCCGATCCTCAGGTGGAAGACCTTTTCCCGAATCCAGCAGTGGAAAAGTCGGCTCTAGATGGCGCAGAAAGCACATTGCAGCGCCTACCTGTCGACCAAGGTAGTCAACTGGTACTCGGCGAAGGGTTCAATGCGGCTGATCTCAAGCTCCAAAAATCAGCGCAAGGATTCATTGTGCTGACCATGGAGAACCCAAACGAACAGTTTGGTGATGAGATCGAGCTTAGGAGCTCATATGAATCACTTGTGCTGGACGGGAAGGTATTGGCTTCGATCAAGTTGGCAGACAACACGACGGTAACTTGGGCCGAATTGCTTGATCGAGGAATTCGGATCAACGGTACTGAATATGCGGACAACCAGTGGGGCACAAGTGCCAAGGATATTTTTGGTGGATCGGTAGGTGATGACACGATCGTGGGTGGCGGCGGTTCAGACGTCTTCGAGTGGGGTGAGGGGCTCGGCAATGACGTTATCTGGATCACCCAATCGACCACGCCGGAACGGCAGACCCTTAAGCTTCTCGAGGGCAATACAGTTGAGGCTCTTGCATTCACACGCACAGTCGACCCGCAAACAGGTTATGACAACCTTGTTGTATACAATCAATTTAGCGGCGAAAGGCTAACGGTACAGGACTACTTCAACAAGCCGGATTCATTAGATATTCGCTTCCCAAACGGCAGTACCTGGGCGCTAGCGGATGTGCTCGCCAACCTGACTGTCTGGTTTACAGAGGGCAGCGATACCCTTGGGGGTACTCCGGGAGATGACAGCTACTTCACGAAGGGCGGCGCTGATCTGATTTTCGCTGGAGATGGCAATGATTACGTCAACGGCCAAGCAGGCCGTGACCAATTGTTTGGTGAAGCGGGAAATGATACGTTGGTGGGTGGAGGCTTTGACCCAGGTGAGGATTATCTCAGCGGTGGCGCCGGGAACGACTTACTGATTGACGGCAGTTTCAGCGCCACGTTGATGGGTGAAGCTGGCGACGATACGCTTGAAAATGGTAAGCGTATGTCGGGTGGCGAGGGTAATGACCGTTACATTATCTCAAGCATCCCAGGTGTCATCACTATTTTTGAGCAGGTCGGCCCGGCTGTCGATTTGGATGTCTTGGATC
>CAZAIR010000138.1:0-7594 GCA_964485225.1 uncultured Burkholderiaceae bacterium | reverse complement strand
TGGATGTCGTCAGCCCCGCCGCCCACCACGCGCAGCACCTCGCCGCCCAGCGCCACCGTGTCGCCGTCGCGCAGCTTGCGGCCGCGGCGGGTTTCCACCTCGCCGTTCACGGCCACGGCGCCGTCGGCGATCAACGCGCGGGCGGCTTGGCCCAGGCCGCCGAGGTCAGCGGCTTTGATCAGGCCTTCAAGGGTGATGAAGTCGCCGCGCAAGGCGAAGGTGGGGGTGGCGGATGGGCTGCTCATGCAGCCAGTGTGGCAGCACAGCGGCGGCGCGCTGGAACCAAAGCCCGCCCAGCGTGACAGACGGTGGCTCGCGCCCAGCCTGTGGCGCCCACCACCCGGAGAGCCGCATGGCCAAACTCGCGCTGAAGATCACCCCCAAGCCCGCCCGCACCAACACGCCCGCCATCACCCACCACGATGTAGCGGCTGGGATCAAGATCCGTTCGCTGACGGTGGACTGGGCCAAAACCAAAGACCTGCAAGCCAACGAAATCCTGAACGAGGTCGGCAAGTACATCACCGACAGCACCGTGAAGGCCGGCATCCAGAAAAAGGAGCTGAGCGGACTGCCCAACGACTACGTGGGCAAGCACGAGCTGTACCTGTTCGTGGGCACCGACAAGGCCACCAAGATCGACCTCACCGTCGAGCCCGAGCCGCAAGTCGACATCAAGAAGACGTACCCCTTGTTCGGCAACACCAAGGGCATGAAGGCCGACAAGGAGTACCTGGGCGGCGGCAAGGACGATCCGCATGTGCACGTCTACAGCGGCGGCTTCCACCTCAAGCTGGGCAGCCACCGCTACAACATCGTGCAAAGCAACGTGCTCTACGCCGAGGCCGTGGAAAAAGCCCACGCGGCCCTCAAGAGCCATGCCCTGAAGGACACCTTGGCGCCCTACGTGGCCGCGGCGCTGAAGAAGTTCAAGTTCATCGACTGAGCGGGCGCTTCAGCCGCCGCAGGTGCGTGCGCCTTGCGGCCCCCGTGCGGCCTGGCACAGCGCCAGCCAAAAGCGCTGCACGAACTGCGGGTGGCTGGCGTTCAGCACGGGGCTCACCGGGGCGAAGAAGCCAATGTCCAGCAGCTTGGGGCTCAGCTCCACCAGCGCCGGCGGCTCGGCCAAGCGCTCCAAGGTCAGGCTCAGGGCCGGCAGCAGCGCCACATCCACCTGCCCGCGCCGCAGCTTGGCCAAGCTGCCGCTGTGGCTCAGGGCCAAGTCCAGCGTCCAGCCCGCCTCGCGGGCCAGGGGCTCTTCCACCCCACCGCCCACGATGCCCACCTTCAAGCCGGCTGGGCGCAGGGTTTTGCCATCCCACTTCACACGGTCCAGGCGGTCGGCGCGGGCGTACAGCGACACATGCGTTTGCGACAAGGCTAAGCGCATGTCCGGCTCGTTCGAGCGCCGCATTGGGTACACCAGCAGCCGCGCGCGCTCGGGCGTGTACGCAAAGTTCAGCGTGACCTGGTTGAAATCGGTGGCGGTGTCCAGCGCCAGCCGGCGCTGCGGCACGCGCACCAGCACCGCCTCGCAGCCCGTGGCCTTCAGCGCCGCGCGCGTCCACTCCACAAAGCGGCCGGGCGGTTCCGCAAAGTTGTTGCCATCACCCTCCAGCAGCGTGGGGATGGCTTTGTCGAGGAATGCGATGCGCAGCGGCGACGGGCACTCGGTGGCCAGCGCCGGCGCTTGCAAGGCCAACCCGGCGCACAGCGCCAAGCCCGCCCAAGCTCTGATGCCAACCGTTGACCGCCGCATGCCTTGATTGTGGGCAAACCGGCGCTGCAGCGGGTGGCTCATTCGCGCAAACGAGGCCTCTGACAATCCCGCACATGGCCCGTCACCCCACCCAGGCGCCCGCCCAGCAGCCCCCTCCAGCGCCGGCGCCCCGTCAGGGTGTCAACCCGAGCTGCGTGCGGGCCGGCGCCGGGCCGCACGCGCACGTACTGGGCTTCTTGCAAGCGCGCTTCCCGCAGGCCCCCGATTGGCCCGCCCGCATCGCTGCCGGTGAGGTGCTCAATGCCCAAGGCCAGCCCGTTGATGCCCACAGCCCCTGCCCACCCGGCACCCTGCTTTGGTACTGGCGCCGCCCGCCGCCCGAGGTGCGCGTACCCTTCGAGGTGACGGTGCTGCACCAGTGCGCGCGCCTGGTGGTGGTGGACAAACCGCCCTTCCTGGCCGTCACCCCCAGCGGCCGCCACCTGCAGGAAACCGTGCTGGTGCGCCTGCAGCAGCAACTGGGCCTGCGCGATTTGAGCCCCCTGCACCGCCTGGACCGCGACACCGCTGGCGTGCTCGCCTTCTCGGCCGACCCCGCCACCCGCGGCGCCTACCAAGCGCTGTGGCGCGACCGGCTGGTGCACAAGGTGTACGAAGCGGCGGTGGTGCTGCCCTCGCCTTGGCGGGACGAGCTCCGCCTCCCCTTCACCGCCCGCCACCGCTTGGTGGAACCGCAGGGCGAGGGCACGGCGTTCCACCAAATGCAGGTGGTGGAGGGCGAACCCAATGCCGAGACCTTGGTGGAGCACGTGGCGGAGCTGGACCCCACCCAGGTGCCCGGCGCGCCCCTGGGCCAGCGCTTGGCGCTGCTGCGCCTCACACCCGTTACCGGGCGCAAGCACCAGCTACGCGCGCAGCTCTCTGCGCTGGGCATGCCCATCGTGGGCGACCGGGTGTACCCCGTGCTGCAACCCGAAGGGCCGGACGACTTTGAGCGGCCCCTGCAGCTGCTGGCGCGCGGCTTGGCGTTTCGGGATCCGGTGGACGGCTCCCAGCGCACGTTCGAAAGCCGACAGGCACTGAGGCGGATGAAGCCTGTGGGCTGATGCCGAGCGGGGTCCAACGCCGGCCCCTGCATCCACAGCACCACCGCTCAGTCCCCCATGAACAAGGGCGGGCCGTGTCGCGTGGCGCACTGGCCATCCTCAATACTGCGCCCACCTCAACCGAAGCACCAAAACGGCCCATGTCCATCCGCCACCTCTGCCTCCTGGCCCTGCTCCCCCTCGTGCAGAGCGCGGCCGCCGCCGAGTTGGCGAGCGACACGCTGCGCCTGCCGCTGGCCCCGATCACCCCGCAGAAGGCCCTGCACGTGTCCGCCAGCGGCCTGGACCCCGCCAAGCCCGTGTGGGTGAAGTTCGAGCTGGTCGGCATCTCAGCCTCCGACAAACCCACGGCTGACCTGGTGCTGGACGCCATGCCGCTGGAACAGCGCGTGGACTTGAGCAAGAGCATGGTGCGCTTTGATGCCGCCAAGCTGACCGTGCAGCGCCCCGAAGCGGCCCTGTTGAAGCAGCTGGAAGGCTCTGTGGGCAGCAGCTCACCCCAAGACCTGGAAGCCCGGCTGGGCGCTGACATGACGCGGGCGTTCGAAGCCGTGCGCAGCGGGCGGGGCAGCGTGGTGCAGGGCACCCAGGTGCGCCAGTACGACGCGCCAGGCAAATCCGCGCTCACGTTCAGCACCAGCGTGGAACGCACGACGGACATCCAGCCCATCACCATCAAAGTCACCCTGGGTCAGGGCGACTTGCCCGTCAGCGAGGCCGAGCGTGCGCGCTCGTTGCAGAAGGACAAGATCTGGGCGGGTGTTTTCGGCTTGTTGTTCGCGCTGGCCTTTTGGTGGTGGCGGCGCAGCCGCAACGACTGAGCACCGGGGACGCCAGCGGCAAAACCGAACCCCTGAGGGGCCTCGGCACCGGCTGACTCACTCGATGCGTTCGCCCTGCTCAGCGCGCTGGCGCAGGTACTGCTCGATCTGCTGCCGCATGGCCTCCCGCTGCGAGGGCGGATAGCCCAGCAACTTCAGGCGCAGCCAGCGCTCTTGCTGGGCCAGCCGGCGCACCGCGCCGTCGATGGCGCGCACCAGCTGCAGGTTCATCGTGCGGCTGCAAGCCACATGCACCGGCGGCGGCTGCCGGCCTTCCAACACCAGGCGGGTGTCGAGCTGGGCGTCCACCCGCTGCAGCCAGCCGTTGGGCGTTTCGAGCACGTAATCCATGCGCCCGTGCTCCAGCATGCGCAGCAAGCGCTCGTCCGACGGCAGCAACTGGCGCGGCTGCTGGAACTCGTCCAGCAGCGCATCCAGCGGTGCGCCGTAGCTGCGCTGCCGCTCGAAAGCGCCGCGCAGCGTGCCCGCGCTCAGCAGCTCGCGCAGCGACACCTCTTCACCCGGCGGCAAACGACCCGGCAGGGCCAGCACCAACATCCGGGGGCTTGGGCCCAGCTCCACAAAGTGGGCCACAGCCAGCCGCTCCGCCGTTTTGAAGGCATCGGCAAAACACACCGGGCGGCCCAAGCGCATGTCGCGCCACACCTGCTCCAGCGGCATGTGCTGCACCCGGTGCTCGATGCCCGGCAGCGCCTGGCCCAGCTGGCGCAGCACTTCATCCTGCGGCCCCTGGCCCAACTCCCCTAGGCTGCGGGCCTCGGGCCGCAGGTGCTCGGGCGGGCCTTCCACGATGGCCCACACGATCACCGGCTGCGCACCGGCCGCCGGCAAGGCCAGCAACAGGGCGCTCACCGAGAGCAACAGAAGAAGGAACTTCGCCACGGCTGGCAATCTACCCGTGCGGCGCGCTGTGCGCCAGGCGGCGTGGCCGGGCGGCACTTGGGCCGCACACCGTCACGGCACCGCCGTTGCAGTCGCCACCACCACCATGACCGTCGCGTTGTTCAACGCGTGCGGTGCACAGGCCACGGTGAAAGCGGCCCAGCGGCCCCGGTCTCGCCACGCTTCGGCACCGGCGGCGTACAGCATGAACAGCAGCGCCGGGCCAAAGAACCAGCGCCAGCCCAGCAGGGCGTGCAGACCGCCCCACACCAAGCCCATCAGCACCACGCGCACAACGAGGCTCAAGCCCAGCGCGCGGGCGCCCTTCAGCATGAGCAGCAGCAGCCCGGTCTCGATCACCGGCGCGATCACCACCGAGCCCAGCCACTCGTGCCACTGCAACGGATCGCGCGAAGGCGCCGCGCCCGAGGCGGGGTCGACACCCAGCGCGTCGATCACCCCATACACCGCCGCCACCACCAGGATCGCCGTGCTGGTGCCCAACACCCAAGCCTTGAGCACCCAGGCCCACAAAGGGCCCGGGCCGTCCACCAGGAAGTGGCGCAGCCAAGCGGCGGCGCGGCGGATCGGTTCTGGCAGGGTCATCGTGATGCGCGGGGGTGCATTGCGGCTTGCAGGATGGGCAGCCACAGCTCTGGTTGCTGATGCCACTCGCGCCACATCAGCTCATCCAAAGCGGCACATGGTCCTCAACGTTCCAACACCCTGCGGTTCGCTGCATCAAAACCGCATGGCCGGTGCCACACAAGTGCCCGCAATGGTGCTCGTACACGAATAGAGCCTGTTGGCCATCCGCGCTAAAGCCCGCGGCCGAGAAGCCAATGATGGCCGTCGCCTGTGGCTGGCTTTCGCGAAAGGTTTGCCAGTTTGCCCGGGAGTCGGTCGTTGAGCTGAACACCCCGCGCAACCAATGCCCTGAGACGACGTCAACCTTGACCACCGGCGGCAACCGCGCTGCCGGGACATCAACCGTGCTGCCCAGCTGGGTACGCTGAAAGAAGTCAGCTACCGCGATGAGCTGAGCGGAGGGAAGCATTTGGCGAACGGCTGCGGCGTTGGTCCAGCTCTGGGGTGCTTCAGCGCTCGGCTGGTTGCCAACAACCAGCTGGATCACCTGGCTCGAAGGCCTTTCCTGCGGGTGCTCCAGGTAAGGAAGGTTGTTCGAGGGTGGGCCGGCATGAAGGGGCGGCCTCGCCCCGCTCAGAAGGGTGAGCCAC
Organism: uncultured Burkholderiaceae bacterium; assembly: GCA_964485225.1. Lineage (GTDB taxonomy): Bacteria > Pseudomonadota > Gammaproteobacteria > Burkholderiales > Burkholderiaceae_C > Inhella. The sequence continues at coordinate 1,806 of CAZAIR010000138.1, read as the reverse complement.
GCCGCAAACACCTCACCCTGCCTGCGCTGGTGGCGGCTGCATCCCGTCAAGGCGAGTGCCGCAGGAAGGCACATGAGGGTTCTTCGGAGCATGGAAGGGGCGCTCGTACCAAGCTGGGCTTTGTGGCGGGCTAAGGAAATGCGCGCAGCATGCGCTGACGGACTTTGTTCGCCAGTCGGAAGCAGGTTCAACACCAAACACGATCATGGCCACGCGGCAGTGTCGGCCAGCATGGCTCTTGTCTACGGTGGCCAATGATCGACGGCGCACAACGCGGCAACCGGCGAGCCGTCGACCAGATGACCGGGAATCGGTGCAGCAATAGTTGGTTGGCGAGTCCACAAAGAAGTGGGCGGGCCGATGTTGTAGTTGGATGCGGGATGGGGGTTTAAAGGCAAGACCTGACCGCAAGCCCTTCTTCAGCAAGGCTACCCGGAGGGTAGGCCGAGGCGCCTCGTACCTTCGGTCCAGTGAGCTGACATCGCAAATCGGGACTTGGAACTGACCACAATAGTTAACTCGAGGGCTTCAGTCGTTCTCGAGCGGTTGAGTTTTCTTTGCGCCCTCGCCATGCCGACGCTTCCGGCAGTTACGCACCTGGAGAGTTACCAAATGAAGTTCCGTCTGCTTGCCGCTGCGACGCTGGCGGCCCTTGCCCTTGTTGCCAGTCAAGCCGGAGCTCAGGACACAACATCCGAAAGGGGCAAAACCAGCTACGGACTGGGTTACCGCGTAGGTCTAGAGTTGTCCAGGGTGCTCGCAAACGACGAACAGCTGGACATGAACTTGGTCATCAAGGGGCTGCAGGACGCCGCCGCGCGCAAGCAACCTGCCGTTCCGGGCGAACAGCTTAGCGCCGCGGTCCAGGCCCTGAATATCCGCATGGAAGGCCGCTCCCGCGCGCAGCTCGAACAGCGCGCCGCCGAGAACAAGACCAAAGGCAACGTCTCCCAAGCTGAGAACCGCAGCAGTCAAACCTCTGCCCAGGACCTCATGTCAGAAATGGGAAAAGCAAGCTATGGGCTGGGCTACAACGCCGGTCGCGGGTTTGCCATCGCGCTCGCCAGCGGCGAACAACTGGACATGGACTCGCTCATCAAGGGATTGCTGGACGCTGCCGCGCGCAAGCAACCAGCCGTTCCGGGCGAACAGCTCGGCGCCTTGATCCAAGCGGTGGAGGGCCGTGTGCAAGCCCGCTTGCGTGCCGCCGAGAACCAGACCAAGGGTGAATTGTTCCTGGCGCAGAACGGGACCAGGGTTGGGGTCAAGGTCCTGCCCAGCGGCGTCCAGTACCGGGTGATCGAAGCCGGCAGCGGCGCCCGCCCGACCCAGGAAAGCCAGATCACATTCGAGTTCCGCAGCACGCTGCCGGACGGCACCGTGATTGAGGACACCAACAAGCCGGTCAACGGCAAGGTGCGCGGCCCCTACACCGTTCGCCTTGGCGAGATCCAGTTGGCGGGTCTGAGGGACGTGCTGCAGATGATGCCCAACGGCGCGCGCTGGGAGGTGGTGCTGCCTGCGTCCGCCGCATATGGAACCAGCATCGCTCGCGCCGGCCTGATGGCCAATCAGGTGCTGATCTTTGACATCAAACTGCTGAGCGTAGGTCCGAAGGTTACGGCGCCTAGCGCACAGTCCCAGCCGCGAAACTGATGTGCCTCACTGGCGGTTGGTGATCGTGAATACCTCGGATTGGGATGGATGGTTCGCGCCCCGACCGCATCCGAAATTGGGATGATTACCGCCGACTCCGGTCGGTGTGGGCCACATCCGGGCGGCGATCCGCTGTGGCCCCCGGGCATA
>CAZAIR010000137.1:0-7621 GCA_964485225.1 uncultured Burkholderiaceae bacterium | reverse complement strand
GTGCGCAGGGCCTGCAGCTGCTCGCGCAACTGGGTGCTGGCGCGGTCCAGCGCCGTGTTTTGCGCCTCGCGGGCGCTGGCCTGGGCTTGGTTCAAGGCCTGTGTGGTTTGCGTCAGGCCGGCCATCAAGCCTTGTTGCAAGGCGCCCACCTGCACGCGCAAAGTGTCGATCTGCTCGTTCTGCGTGCGCGAGGCATCACCGCCCTGGTTCAGCAGCGTTTGCTGGAACTGCGCCAGCTGGGCCAAGAGCTCTTGGCGGGTGGCCTGGGCGCTGCGCTGGCTGTCGTCGCGCAGGTTGCGCTCGGCGCTTTGCAAGGCCTGGTGCATAGCCTGGAGGTCAGGCGGCGGCGGGAGCGGCGCCTTGCGCAGCCACAGGGCAACCAACAAAACCAACACCAGCAACAGCAGCCCCACCAGGGCGATATCGAACCAAGGCATGGCGTCATTGTCGGCGCTCGCACAATCGCGCCCCGTCAACCTGCTGCAGGGCTCGCGCGTGGTCGGCTTCGAGCCGCCCCACTTCACAAGACCTCGACACTGGATACCCATGAGCCAAGCCATCTGTTTCAAACACGCTGCGCACAGCCTCGCCGCGCTGCTGCTCGCAGCACTGGCGCTACCAGCCCAAGCCGATGGCCTGCGCGACCTGAAATCCGCCCTCAGTCGCCTGCAGGGACAAACCCCGCTCAAAGGCCAACTGCAGGTCAAGAGCGAGCAGCGCAGCAACGAAGGCAAAGACGACGCCGAGACCCGGCATGGCGCCGCACAAATCCAGTTCGACGATGGCCCGCAAGGTCTGCGCCTGGTCTACCCCAGCGCGACCCTCAGCCGGGCCGCGCAAGAAGAAGCCGCGCGCGAGGCCAACAACAAGGCGCCATCGCCCACCGCGCGGGGGCTCAACAGCCTGGGCTACAACACGGTACTGGACATGGCTCGCGCTGCCGAAGCTTTCCAGCGCGAGTTGACCAACGCCACCTTCAAAGGCGAACGAGCCGATACGCACCAAGGTCAACCGGCCCGACTGGTCTCGCTGGAGATTCAACCCAAAAAGCTCGACAAGTACGTCAAGGACTTCAAACACACCCTTGACGTCTGGATGGCCGCCGATGGCACGCCTTTGGCAGCCAAGAGCCGCCAGACCATCGCCGGGCGGGCCATGATGGTCATCAGCTTTGAGATGACGGCCGCCGAGGAGTACCTGTTCAGCGTCATCGGCGACCGCCTCGTCGCCTTGCGCAAAACGGTGCACAGCAGCGGCAGCGGCGCTGGCGAGAAGGGGCAGCAGCGCAGCGAATACGTGCTCGTGCCCAGCTAAGGGTCCATCTCCGAGCGTCTGCCAGCAGAGACCGCGGATCAGATCGGCGTTGGCCCCCTCTCGCCCTGCGCCCAAGCCAGCAGGTTCTGCACCGCCAACCCCACCATCGCGCGCCGCGTAGGCAGCGTGCTGCTGGCAATGTGCGGGGTGAGCACGGCGTTGTTGCAAGCCAGCAGCGCTGGGTGCACCGCGGGCTCGCCTTCGAACACATCCAGGCCCGCAGCAGCTAAGCGCCCGCCTTGCAGGGCGGCGGCCAGGGCGGCATCGTCAACCACGCCACCGCGGGCGATGTTGACGAAAGTGGCGGTAGGCTTCATCAGGGCCAACTCGGCCGCGCCGATGAGGTGGTGGGTGTCGGGGCTGTAGGGCACCACCACGATCACGTGGTCGGCCTGCGCCAGCAGCTCAGGCAGGGCCAAGCGCTGGGCCTGCACGGCGGCCTCGTTGGCGGCCGGGCTGCGGTTGCAGTAGCGGATCTGCATGCCAAAGCCGTGGTGCGCACGGTGGGCGATGGCGCTGCCAATGCGCCCCATGCCGACGATGCCGAGCACGCTGCCACGCAGTTCCTGCCCCGCGAACTGGTCGATCTGCCAGCCGTTCCATTGACCGGCCCGCAGGTAGCGCTCGCTCTCGCCCACGCGACGGGCGGCGGCCAGCAGGAGCGCCAGCCCGAAATCAGCCGTGGCTTCGGTCAGCACGCCGGGAGCGTTGCTCAGGCGCAAGCCGCGGGCACGGCAGGCCGGCACGTCGAGGTTGTTGAAGCCCACGGTCATCAGGGCCACGGCGCGCAAATCAGGACAAGCGGCCAGCAACTGGACGTCGACCTTCTCTGTACCCGAACCCAGCAAGCCCCAGCAGCCTTGCAGGCGCGCGGCCAGCTCGGCCGGCGGCAGCGGAGTGTCGCTGTCGTGCACGTCCAGCTCAAAACGCTCGCGCAAGGGTGCGATCACGTCGGCGAACACGCGCCGGGCCACCAACACTTTGGGCTTGTTCATACGGGCGGTGCGTCCAGTTTGTTGTGGGCCAGGGCCCAGGTTCAGGTGTTCAAAAAGGTGGTGAAGCCCGCCACTGGCTCGCGCTCTGTGTGCAGGCTGTTTTCCACCGCATCGGGGTTGGCGTAGCCCAATGCCATGCCGCACACCAAGATCTCTTCGGGTCCGAAGCTCAGCACCTCGCCCACCGTGCGGTGGAACGGCGTCCAGGCCGCTTGCGGGCAGGTGTGCAAACCCCGGGCGCGGGCTGCCAGCATGACGGACTGCAGGAACATGCCGTAGTCCAGCCAAGAGCCTTGGTTGAGGATGCGGTCAATGGTGAACACCAAGCCCACCGGGGCGTCAAAGAAGGCGTAGTTGCGGCCGTGCTGGGCGTGCATCCGGGCTCTGTCGGCCTTGCCGATGCCCAGGAGACCGTACAAGTCCCAGCCAACCTTGCGGCGGCGCTCAATGAAGGGCGACTTCCACTCGCTGGGGTAGTAGGCGTAGGGCTCAGCCTGCACGTAGCTAGGGTCGTTGTGCGCGGCCTGCACGGCGTCCACCAAGCGTTGGCGGGCGGCACCCGTCAGCACCCGAACCCGCCAAGGTTGGGTATTGGTGCCCGAAGGCGCACGTGCGGCTGCGGCCAGCACAGCCTCCACCTCCGATTGAGGCACCGGCTCGGGCAAGAAAGCCCGGACCGAGCGGCGCGTGGCCAGGGCATCGAAGACGTCAGGCGAAGCGCCGGTGTTCAAGGGGGCGGTCATGGGGACTCCATCAAGCTTGAGGCATTCTTCCACCGCACCCAAGCTTGCATCGCAGCTTGCACACTGGCCTGCTGAACATCCAGCATGGCGGCCAAGTCGGTGGGGTAGCCGCCAGCCATCAGCATCACGGTGGGCACACGGCGTGCCCACAGCCAGTCGAACACGCGTTGATCGCGCGCGGCCATCGCAGCACTGCTCAGGCGCAAGCGACCCAATCGGTCGCCTTCGTGGGGGTCGGCGCCGGCCAGATAAAAGGCCAACTCGGGCCGCGCGAAACGTTGCGCCACTTCCGCCAGCGCGTTATCCAGGGCAGCCAAGTACGGCTCATCACCGCATCCGTCGGGCAGGTCCACGTCGAGGTCGCTGGCGGTCTTGCGGAAGGGGAAGTTCTTCTCGCCATGCAGGCTCAGCGTGAAGACGCTGGCATCGCCCGCAAAGATCGCCGCCGTGCCGTTGCCCTGGTGCACGTCCAGGTCGATCACCAGCACGCGCTGGATGCTGCCCTCCGCTTGCGCCCAGCGTGCGGCCACAGCCACATCGTTGAACACGCAATAACCACTGCCCCCGTCCGCCTTGGCGTGATGGGTGCCACCACCGAGGTTGATGGCGACGCCCTCGGCCAAGGCAGCTTGGGTGGCCGCGAGGGTTGCGCCAACCGAGTGCACAGCCCGCACCGGCATGCCCGGGTTCCATGGGAAGCCAATTTCGCGCTGCTCTGCCGCGCTCAAGCCGCCGCTGCGCACCCGCTCGATGTAGCCGGTGTCGTGCACTGCGGCCACCTGCGACCACGTGGCCGCAGGCGCAGCGTGCAAGGCCAGGCTAGGCAGGCTTGTCAAGCGCTCACGCAGTGCACGGTACTTCTCGTGCGGGAAGCGGTGGCCAACCGGCAAGTGCAAGGGCTGGGCGTCGAAATGGAAAGCCTTCATGTCAATTTGTTGCACCGCACAAAAAGTGCTTGCATTGCGGATTCGACTGCCTATACTGAGATCCATGCTGCGGTGCACAAAACGCTGTCAGCTTGTCCACCCACCAGGAGTTTCACCATGTTCACGCCCGACCAATTCCTCGCCACGCAAAAGTCCGCTGCACAAGCCGCCTTCACCTTCGGTGCCACGGCTTTTGCCGGTGCCGAGAAGCTGACCGAGCTGCACCTGCAACTCGCCAAGACCGCCCTGACTGAAGCCGCCGAAACCACCAGCGCCCTGCTGTCGGTGAAGGATGCCCAAGAGTTCATCGCCCTGCAAACCGGTCTGCTGCAACCTGCCGGTGAGAAGCTGGCCGCCTACGGCCGCCATGTATCGGACATTTCGCTGAGCACCGGTGCCGAACTGGGCAAGCTGGCCGAGGCGCAGTTTGGCGACGTCAAGGGCAAGTTTGACGGCCTGGTCGAGAACCTCGCCAAGAACGCGCCGGCCGGCACCGAGAACGTCGTGGCCCTGGCCAAGTCGGGCATCGCCGCCGCCAACAACGCTTTCGAATCGGTCCAAAAGGCTGCCAAGCAAGCCGCTGAAGTGGCCGAGTCCAACTTCCAAACCCTGAACGCCACGGCAGCCAAGGCCACGCGCGCCAGCAAGCGCGCAGCCTGACGCTGTACGGACTTCAGTCCCAGTCGTCTCCTCTGATCCTTCAAGGGATCGGATTCAGCCCGCCAGGCAACTGGCGGGCTTTTTTCATGGCACCACCCAAGACGGGGGTGCCGTCCTGCACCCCTGTCAGTTTTGGGGATACTGCCGGCGCCGTCACTTGACGGCTTTGCCTATAGAGGACACGCACCATGGGCCTGATGGACTTCATCAAGAAACAGTTCATTGACATCATCCAGTGGACCGAGACCGGCGACGGCACCTTGGCCTGGCGCTACCCGGCACAGGACATGGAGATCCAGTACGGCGGCCAACTGGTGGTGCGCGAGAGCCAGATTGCCGTGTTCGTCAACGAAGGCAAAGTCGCCGATGTGTTCGGCCCCGGCACGCACAAGCTGACGACACAAACCCTGCCTGTGCTGACCTACTTGAAGAACTGGGACAAGCTGTTCCAGAGCCCCTTCAAGAGTGACGTCTACTTCTTCAGCACGCGCCAACAGATCGACCAGCGTTGGGGCACGGCCCAGCCGATCACCATCCGCGACAAGGATTTCGGCGCGGTGCGCCTGCGCGCCTTCGGCAACTACGCCTACCGCATCGCCGACCCGAAGCTGTTCCACACCGAGATCTCCGGCACGCGCGACGCCTACACCGTCGCCGAGCTCGACGGCCAGCTGCGCGCGACCATGCTGCAGCACATCTCGGATGCGGTCGCCAGCAGCGGCATCGCCTTCCTCGACCTCGCGGCCAACCAGATCGAGTTCGCCAGCCAGCTCCAGCAGGCCACGTCGCCGGCCTTCGAGAAGCTCGGCCTCAAGCTGGAAGCGGTGACGGTGCAGAACGTCTCGCTGCCCGAAGAGCTGCAGAAGATCCTCGACCAGAAGATCGGCATGGGCATGGTCGGCAACGACATGGGCAAATTCATGCAGTACCAAACCGCACAAGCCATCCCCAAGATGGCCGAAGGCGTGGGCCAGGGTGGCGGTGGCGGCGTGATGGGCGATGCCCTGGGCCTGGGTGCTGGTGTGGCCATGGGCCAGGTGCTGGCGCAGCAGTTGCAGGCCGGCATGGCAGGCATGGGTGCCCAGCCGGCCGCGGCCCCCGTGGCGGCCGCCCCGGCACCGGTCAAAGCCGAGGACGTGATCGGCTTGCTGGAGAAGCTGGGTGACTTGAAGGCCAAAGGCATCCTGAGCGACGAAGAGTTCGCCGCCAAGAAGGCCGAGCTGCTGGCCAAGCTCTAAAGCCCAGCCAGCGCCTTGGCCGACCAAGACCAAGCCCCCGCCCAGCGCCGCTGGCGCGCCGCCTGTCCCAACTGCGGCGCGCCAGTTGAGTTCGCCTCGGCCGCCAGCGCCAGTGCGGTGTGCAGCTTTTGTCGCAGCACCTTGCTGCGCGACGGCGACACCCTGCTGCGCACCGGTGAAAGCGCCGAGCTGTTCAGCGACTACTCGCCGCTGCAGATCGGCACCCAAGGCAGCGTGCAAGGTGCCGGCTTCACGGTGCTGGGCCGTGTGCAGATGGCCTACGAAGGCGGCCGCTGGAACGAGTGGCACGCCTACTTCGACAGCGGCAAAAGCGCCTGGCTGAGCGAAGACAACGGCCGCTTCGTGCTGAGCTGGCCGCTGCCGCTGGCCCAACCACCGGCCGCAGCCGAGTTGGTGCTGGGTGCACAGCAGGTGGTCGACGGTGCAGGCTGGCGCGTGGCTGCCCTGACGCCCGCAACGCTGCATGCCGCAGAAGGGGAACTGCCTGAGCCGCCGAAACTCGGCCAGCCGGTGTTCGTGGCGGAACTGCGTAGCAGCCGCGACGAGGTCGGCTCGCTCGAGTATGTCGACGGCTCACCCCCGCGCTGGAGCGTGGGCAAGCCGGTGGTGCTGGACGCGCTCAAGCTCCGTCATTTGCGCGAGGAGAACGCCGCCTCCTGGGCCGGTCGCAGCTTGGAGTGCCCGAACTGCGGCGCGCCCATCCAGCCCACCCTGAGCCAAAGCCTGAGCGTGAGCTGCGGGCAGTGCCAGTCAGTGGTCGACCTCAGCGCCGGGCCCGGCAAAGCGCTTCAGCACCACAAACAGGCGGTCGGCACCGAGCCCCCGATCCCCATCGGGCGCACCGGCAAGCTGGCCGTGGGCGAGCCCACCGACCCGAAGCTGCCTTGGCAGGTGGTGGGCTTTCTGGAACGCTGCACCCGCCCCGACGAAGAAGGCGAGCAGTACTTCTGGCGCGAGTACTTGCTCTACAACCGCACCCAAGGCTTCGCCTTTTTGGTTGACAGCAGCGATGGCTGGAGCGTGGTGCGCGTGCTCACGGGCGCGCCCGAGCCTGTGGGCGCCGGTGTGCGCTGGCAGGGCCAGCAGTTCAACCTGCAAGAGCGCTACGAAGCCATCACCACCCATGTGCTGGGTGAGTTTTTCTGGCGGGTGAAGCGCGATGAAGTGGGCGAAGTGGCCGACTACCAGCGCGGTAACCTGCGCTTGAGTCGCGAAAGGTCCCACGGCGAGATCACCTGGAGCCTGGGCCGGACGCTGGAGGCTGCAGAGGTCGTGCAGGCCTTCGGCCTGAAGCCCGAAGCGTTGGCTCAGATCCAGCGCGACACCGTGCCGCTGGGCGACGGCAGCCACACCGTCAAAGGTTTGATCATCTGCGTGGTCATCGCCATCATGTTGGTGACGATGGTGCGCAGTTGCAGCCGTGATGACTGCGACAGCACCGCGCAAACCTTCGGCCCGCAAAGTGCCGAGTACCAACAATGCTTGGCCAACCAACGGCGCGGCGGCTATTACTCAGGCGGCGGCAGTGGGGGCTACAGCGGCGGCGGTTTCGGCGGCGGCGGGCACAAATGAACACTTGGAGAAGCACATGAAGAGTGAATGGATGAACCTCGCCTACATCGGCGGCACGGTGATGTACGCGCTGATCGGCGTGGTGATCTTTTGGGTCAGCTTCATCGTGGTCGACAAGATCACGCCCTACAAGCTGTGGGAAGAAATCGTGG
>CAZAIR010000136.1:0-7676 GCA_964485225.1 uncultured Burkholderiaceae bacterium | reverse complement strand
CGGCATGAACCTCTCGGCCCCGTTCATCGCGCGGCCGGTCGCGACCACGCTGATCACGATCGGCGTGGCGCTGGCCGGGCTGCTGGGCTGGAGCGGGCTGCCCATCGCGCCGCTGCCGCAGGTGGACATTCCCACCATCGCGGTCAGCGCCTCGCTGCCCGGCGCCAGCCCCGACACCATGGCCGCCACCGTGGCCACGCCGCTGGAGCGGGCGCTGGGCAGCATCGCCGGCGTCACCGAGATCACCTCGCGCTCGTCGCTGGGCAGCACCAGCATCACGCTGCAGTTCGAGCTGGAGCGCGACATCGACGGCGCCGCGCGCGACGTGCAGGCGGCGCTGAACGCCGCGCGCACGCTGCTGCCCACCGGCATGCCCAGCAACCCGGTCTACCGCAAGGTGAACCCGGCCGCCGCGCCGGTGATGATCCTGGCGCTGACCTCGGACACGCTGACCCGCGGCCAGATGTACGACGCCGCCTCCACCGTGCTGGCGCAGCGCCTGTCGCAGGTTGATGGCGTGGGGCAGGTGACGGTGGGTGGCGGCGCGCTGCCGGCGGTGCGCGTGGAACTGGACCCCGACAAGCTGGCCGCGATGGGCGTGGCCCTCGACACCGTGCGCACCGTCATCACATCGACCAACGCCAACCGGCCCAAGGGCGCGGTGGAAGACGGCGGGCGCAGCTGGCAGATTGGCGCCAACGACCAAGCCACCAGCGCCGCCGAGTACGCCCCGGCGCTGCTGACCTACAAGAACGGCGCGGCGGTGCGTTTGCGCGATGTGGCGAGCGTGGTCGATTCGGTGCAGGACGTGCGCAACTACGGCGTCGCCAACGGCAAGCCCGCCATCGCGCTGTTCATCCAGAAAGAGCCCGGCGCCAACATCATCGACACGGTCGAGCGCGTGCGGGCCCTGCTGCCGCGGCTGCAGGCCTCGATCCCGCCGGCCATCCAGCTGGCCGTCATCAGCGACCGCACGCCCACCATCCGCGCCTCGCTGCGCGAGGTCGAGCGCTCGATGGCCATCGCCATCGGCCTGGTCATCTTGGTGGTGCTGCTGTTCCTGCGCAGCGCGCGCGCCACGCTGATCCCGGCGGTGGCCGTGCCGGTGTCGCTGGCGGGCACGTTTGGCGTGATGTACCTGTGCGGCTACAGCCTCGACAACCTGTCGGCCATGGCCCTCACGGTGGCCACCGGCTTCGTGGTGGACGACGCCATCGTGGTGTTGGAGAACATCAGCCGCCACATCGAGCAAGGCCTGTCACCGCACGAGGCCGCGCTGAAGGGCGCACGCGAGATCGGCTTCACGGTGATCTCCATCTCGCTCAGCCTGATCGCCGTCTTCATCCCCTTGCTGCTGATGGGCGGCGTGGTGGGGCGCTTGTTCCGCGAGTTCGCGGTCGTGCTGTCGGCGGCGATCGGGGTCTCGATGGTGGTGTCGCTGACCACCACGCCCATGATGGCCGCCCAGCTGCTGAAGGCGGCCCCGGCGCGCCCGACGCCGGCCCGCCCCAGCGGTTGGTTGTCCCGCCTGAGCGGCCGCCTGGTGCAGCGCTGCGTCAAGGGCTACCGCCGTTCGCTGAAGTGGACGCTGCGTCACCAGCCGCTGGCCGTGGCCGCCTTGCTGGCCGTGGTGGCCCTCAACGTCTACCTCTACGCTGTCATCCCCAAAACCTTCTTCCCCCAGCAAGACACCGGCACGGTGGTGGGCAGCGTGCAGGCCGACCAAGGCAGCTCGTTCCAGATCATGCAAGCGCGGGTCGACAAGTTCATGGCCATCCTGATGGCCGACCCCGCGGTGGCCAACGTCAGCGGCTCCACCGGCGGCAACGGTGGCCCTGGGGGTGGCGGGCGCAACAGTGCCAACTTCTACATCACGCTCAAGCCCTTGGCGGAGCGCCAGATCTCGGCCGATGCGGTGGTGGCGCGCTTGCGCGGCAAGCTGGCGCACGAGCCCGGCGCCACGCTGACCTTGGTGCCGGCGCAGGACATCCGCATCGGTGGCCGGCAGTCGAACGCGCAGTACCAGTACACGCTGCAGGCCGACGATGTGGACACCCTGCGCACCTGGGAGCCGCGCGTGCGCGACGCGCTGTCCAAGCTGCCCGAGCTGACCGACATCAGCACCGATCAGCAAGACAAGGGCCAGCAAACCAGCCTGGTCATCGACCGCGACGCCGCCGCCCGCTTGGGCGTGACCGTGGCCAAGCTGGATGCCACGCTGAACGACGCCTTCGGCCAGCGCCAGGTGGGGGTGATCTACAACGCGCTGAACCAGTACCGCGTGGTGATGGAGCTGGCGCCGCCGTTCTTGCAGGACGCGCAAACGCTGCGCCGGCTCTACGTCACCAGCAACACCGGCGCGCAGGTGCCGCTGTCGGCCTTGGCCCGCTTCGAGACCACCAACACGCCGCTGTCGGTCAACCACCAGGGCGGCGCGCCGGCGTCCACCATCAGCTTCAACCTGCCCGTTGGCGTGTCGCTGTCGCAAGCCACCGAGGCCATCTCGCACGCGCTGGCCGAGCTGGGCGTGCCGGTGTCGGTCCATGGCAGCTTCGCCGGCACGGCCAACGCGCTGCAGCAAAGCCTGGCCACGCAGCCCTTGCTCATCGGTGCGGCCATCGTCACCATCTACTTGGTGCTGGGCATCTTGTACGAGAGCCTGATCCACCCGGTGACCATCCTCTCCACCTTGCCCTCGGCCGGGGTGGGCGCGCTGCTGGCGCTGCTGCTGTTCAACAGCCCCTTCTCGATCATTGCCTTGATCGGGGTGATCTTGCTGATCGGCATCGTCAAGAAGAACGCCATCATGATGATCGACTTCGCCATCGCGCGGCAGCGCGCGGGCAGCCGCAGCGCCGGGGCGGCCATCTACCGCGCCGCCAACCTGCGGTTGCGCCCGATCCTGATGACCACCTTTGCCGCCATCTTCGGCGCCGTGCCGCTGGCCTTGGGGCAGGGCGATGGCGCCGAGTTGCGGCAGCCGCTGGGCATCGCCATCGTCGGCGGGCTGGTGCTCAGCCAGCTGCTCACGCTGTACACGACGCCGGTCGTCTTCGTGCTGATGGACCGCCTCAGCCCCCGCAGCCGGCGCCAGGCGCGCGCGCCCCGTGCCGCCGTCCTGCCGGCTCCCCACCCTGAACCTTCGGTGCTGCCATGACTGCTGAACGCCCCTTCCAACGCCTGCTCTTGCTCCTGCCCTTGCTGCTGGCGGCTTGCGCCACCACCCATGTGGATCCACCGCCGCCCGTGGCGGCGCCCGCGCAGTTCAAGGAGGCCAGCCGCTTGCAAGGCCAGTGGCAGCGCGCACCCGCCACGGCGCCCGTGCCCGACGCCTGGTGGACGCTGTTCCAGGACCCGGTGCTGAACGGCTTGCAGGAGCGCTTGGTGATCGGCAACGAGTCCCTGAAGTCGTCGGTGGCCGCGGTGGCCAGCGCCCGCGCCGCCTATGAGGCCAGCCGCAGCGCGATGGGGCCCAACTTGTCGGTGGGCGGTGGCGCCACCCGCAACGCCAGCCCTAGCGCGACCACGCCGGCCAGCGCCCGTAACCCCCTCACCACGGGCTCGCTGACGCTCAATGCCAGCTGGGAGATCGACCTCTGGGGCCGCCTGTCAGAGGCCAGCAAGGGCGCCCAGGCCAAGCTGCAAGCCAGCAGCGACGACCTGGCCGCGGCGCGGTTGTCGGCCCAGGCGCTGCTGGCGCAGACCTACTTCTCGCTGCGCACCGCCGATGCCCAGCTCGAGCTGCTGGCGCGCAGCAGCGCCGCCTACACGCAGGCCTTGGCGCTGACCCAGGCGCGCTACGACGGCGGCGTGGCCACGCGCAGCGATGTGCTGCAAGCCCAAACCCAATCGAAGCTGGTGCAAGCCCAAAGTGCCGAGCTGAGCGCGCAGCGCGCCCAGCTGGAGCATGCGATGGCCGTGCTGGTGGGCGTGCCGCCCGCCTCGTTCAGCATCGAGCCAGTGGCAGCGCTGCCCACGGTGCCAGCGGTGCCGCCGATGCTGCCCTCCACCTTGCTGGAGCGCCGCCCCGACATCGCTGCCGCGCAGCGCCGCGTGGCTGCGGCCTATGCGCAGATCGGGGTGGCCGATGCGGCTTACTTCCCCGACCTGGTTTTGTCGGCCAGCGCCGGCTTCCGCGGTGCGGGCCTGGCCCGCTTGGTGAGCGCGCCCAACCTGCTGTGGTCCTTGGGCGCTTCGGTGGCCGAGGCGATCTTGGACGGTGGGCAGCGCCAGCAGGCCAGCGCACAAGCCCGCACGGCGGCCGATCAGGCCACGTCCAGCTACCGGCAAGCGGTGTTGGTGGCGCTGCAAGAGGTGGAAGACAACCTCGTGCTGGCCGACCAGTTGCAGCTGGAAGCGCAGCTGCAAACCGAGGCCGCGAGCGCCGCCCAGCGCAACCTGCAAATCACCCTTGACCAGTACCGCGCCGGCACGGTGAGCTACCTCAATGTGGTGGCCGCGCAGACCGCAGCCCTCAGCAGCGACAGCAGCGTGCTGGCGCTGCGCAACCGCCAACTGGCGGCGGTGAACCAGCTGCTCAAGAACATCGCCGGGCGCTGGGACGCCACCAACCGCCCGCAGCCCGCTGCTTGATGCCGTCGCCGCCAAAGGCCCGCATGCCCGACCCCACCCCCGCCGCACCAGCACCCCGTCCGTGGCGGGCCGCGCTGCGCCAGCTGGGGCCCGGCCTGATCACCGGCGCCGCCGACGACGACCCCAGCGGCATCGCCACCTACTCGCAAGCCGGCGCGCAGTTCGGCTACTCGATGCTGTGGACGGTGGTGTTCACGCTGCCCTTGATGGTGGCCATCCAGATCGTCAGCGCCCGCATCGGCCATGTCACCCGCCGCGGCTTGGCGGCCAACATCAAGGCCGCCTTTCCGCGCTCGGTGCTGTTCGGTGTGGTCGGCCTGCTGCTGGTGGCCAACACGCTCAATGTGGCGGCCGACATCGCCGCCATGGCCGAGGCCCTGCGCCTGCTGGTGGGTGGGCCGGCGCATGTGTACGCGGTGCTGTTCGGGCTGTTGTGCCTGGGGCTGCAGGTGTTCCTGCCCTACGCCACGTATGTGCGTTGGCTCAAGTGGCTGACGCTGGCCTTGCTGTCCTACGTGGCGGTGGTGTTCTCTCTGCACCTGAACTGGTCCCAGGTGATGGCGGCGGTGCTGCGGCCGCAGTTGGCCTTCAGCAAGGACGTGCTGCTGATGGTGGTGGCCGTGTTCGGCACCACCATCAGCCCTTACCTGTTTTTCTGGCAGGCCTCGCAGGAGGCCGAAGACGCTGCGGGCGATGCCGCCCCCACCACCGACACGGTGCGCCAGCACCTGCGCCGCATCAAGGTCGACACCGTGATCGGCATGGCCTTCTCGAACCTGATCGCCTTCTTCATCATCCTCAGCACCGCCGCGACCCTGCACGCCGCCGGCGTGACCGACATCCAAACCTCGGCGCAAGCGGCCGAAGCCTTGCGGCCGGTGGCGGGTGAGTTCACCTTCTTGCTGTTCAGCCTGGGCATCATCGGCACCGGCTTGCTCGCGGTGCCGGTGCTGGCCGGCTCGGCCGGCTACGCCGTGGCCGAGGCAGCGGGTTGGTCGGGCACGCTGCACGCGCGCTTGGACCGCGGCGAAGGCCGGGGCTTCTACGGCGTGATCGCGGCGGCCACCGTCGGCGGTGTGCTGCTGTGCTTCACGCCGGTCGACCCGGTCAAGGAGCTGCTGTGGTCGGCGGTGCTCAACGGCGTGATCGCGGTGCCCATCATGGCCGTCATGATGGTCTTGGCCACCCGCCCGCGCACGATGGGCGTGCACGTCATCGGGCCGCGCTTGCGCTGGCTGGGCTGGTTGGCCACGGCGGCCATGGCCGCCACCGTCGGCGCCTTGTTGATCACCCTGTAGGTCCGTGGCGCGCTGCCGCCACCCTGGTCCTCACATTGCATTTGTCTTGCGGGCGGCCCCGGGTGCGGCACCGCCGCAACCTGCCTCCGCGACGCTGGACTCCCCCAACCGCACGGAGTTCCACCATGCACCGTCCCAGCGCCCCAACCGCCTCATCCGCCCTGCACCGCCCCACCGCGCGCCGGGTCTTGACCATCGCCGCCCTGGCCACCCTCACCACGCTCACGGCTTGCGTGGTGGCCCCGCCGCAGCCGCGCTTCATGAGCACGGTCGTGATGAGCGCGCCGCCCGTTGCGCCGGTGGAGGTGCTCGGCCCGGCCCCAGCGCCCGGCTACCTCTGGATCAGCGGCTACTGGAACTGGGTGGGCGGGCGTCACGTCTGGGTCAGTGGCCGCTGGGAGGCCCCGCGCGCCGGCTACTACTGGCAGCCGCATGTGTGGGTGCACACCGGCGTGGGTTGGAGCCTGCGCGAGGGGCATTGGGCCCGCCGCTGACGCCACGCCAACAGGAGTCATGCCATGCGCGATGCGACGGAATTGATCTTGGGTTCGCTGGCCGTGGTGCTGGGCTTGGCGGCATTCGCCATCGGCTTCCAGGTGCTGCGCGAGGCCTGGCGCGGCGCCTTCAAGCTGGAGCAGCTGGGCCGCGCCGCGTCCCGCGTGCGGTGGCGAACGGGGCTGCACACCCAGCCCCCCAAACCCGACGCCGCGCCCGAGGCCCCGCCCCCGCCCAGCCCGGGCCGCCGCGAGCGCTGAGCCCCCGCCGCGAGATGTCAGTTGTCACACCTGCCCCCCGCACTTGCAATGCGCCATCCACACCCGCTTTGCACCATGAAGGCACTGACGCTGCGGTGTCAGGCGCCGATCCAGGCGCTCCCCTCATCCCCAACCTGAAGGACCCCCATGAACACCAAAGCCTTGCCCACCGTGCTGGCCGCCATCGCAGCCGCTGCCGCCCTCATCAGCCCCTTGACCGCTTCCGCGCGCACCGAGTCGTGCAAGGTCACCAACGAGAAGCAGATCGCGGGCCTGTTCGACCGCTGGAACGCCAGCTTGCAAACCGGCGAGCCGAGCAAGGTGGTGGCCAACTACGCCGCCAAGTCGATCTTGCTGCCCACGGTGTCCAACAAGCCCCGCTTCACGGCCGACGAGAAGGCCGATTACTTTGAGCACTTCCTGGCCCGCCAGCCGGTCGGCTCGATCGACGCGCGCTCGATCGAGATCGACTGCAACACCGCCATCGATGCCGGGCTCTACACCTTCAAGTTCGGTGACGGCTCGTCGGTCAAGGCCCGCTACAGCTTCACCTACAAGTGGGACGGCAAGCAGTGGCTGATCACCAGCCACCATTCGTCGGCGATGCCCGAGAAGACTTGAGGCTGTGGGCCTGCGCGCCGGGCGCGCGGGCTTCAGTACAGCGTGTCGACGTCGCTGGCCAAGCGGTAGCCCGCGCCGCGCTCGGTCACGATCAAGCTTGGCTTGGCTTGATCGGGCTCGATCTTCAAGCGCAGGCGCCGGATCTGCACGTCGATGGTCCGGTCGTAGACCTCTGCCTCGTGCAGGCGTGACATCGACAGCAGCTGGTCCCGGCTCAGCACCCGCTGGGGCGCGCGGCACAAAGCGTTGAGCAAGCTGAACTCGCCGTTCGACAAGTCCACCACGCGGCCATCGGGGGCCACCAAGCGGCGTGTGCGCAGGTTCAGCTCCCACCCCGCGAAGCGGTACGCCCGCCGCGTGTTGTCGCGCTCGGGCAGCGTGGCCTGCACCTGGTAGCGCCGCAGCACGG
>CAZAIR010000135.1:0-7706 GCA_964485225.1 uncultured Burkholderiaceae bacterium | reverse complement strand
ACCTGGTTTCGCGCGTTGAGCAGGATGATGCCGACGTTGGGCCTGAAGCCTTCCCGGTCGAGCATAATCAACCTCGATTTTTGAATTGCCCTGATTGTGCACCTCTGCGGTGCGCGGATCGGGGCAGTGAAACCCCCATCCCTGTTCCTGACGCGGGCTTGCTGTGTTGCGCGGCAGGCCTTTTTTGCTTTTGGATCGCCATGAAAGCTTCGCAGTTCCTCGTCACCACGCTCAAAGAAGCCCCGGCCGACGCTGAAGTTGTCAGCCATCAGCTGATGATGCGCGCCGGCCTGATCAAGCGCTTGGGTGCTGGCATCTACAACTACCTGCCCATGGGCTTGCGCGTGATCCGCAAGGTGGAAGCCATCGTCAGGGAAGAGATGGAGCGCGCAGGCGCCATCGAGCTCTTGATGCCCGTGGTGCAACCCGCTGAGCTTTGGCAAGAAACAGGTCGGTTCGAGAAGATGGGGCCGGAGTTGCTTCGCGTGAAGGACCGCCATGGACGCGACTTCATCATCCAGCCCACCAGCGAAGAGGTGGTGACTGACATCGCTCGCCAAGAGCTGCGCTCCTACAAGCAGCTGCCGAAGAACTTCTTCCACATCCAGACCAAGTTCCGGGATGAGCGCCGTCCGCGGTTTGGCTTGATGCGCGGCCGCGAATTCACGATGAAGGACGCCTACTCCTTCGACCGGGACGCCGAAGCCGCGGGCAAGAGCTACGACAGCATGTTCGCGGCCTATTGCCGCATCTTTGACCGGCTGGGCTTGCAGTACCGCGCGGTGGCCGCCGACACCGGCGCCATTGGCGGCGACCGCTCGCACGAGTTCCAGGTCATTGCTGCCACCGGCGAGGACGCCATCGTCTACTGCCCAACCAGCAGCTACGCCGCCAACATCGAATTGGCCGAGGCCCTGGCGCCCAGCGCGCCGCGTGCGGTTGCTGCACAGCCTTTGGCCCTGACGCCCACGCCGGGCCAGAGCACCTGCGAAGACGTGGCCGCTTTGCTCGGCCTGCCGCTGACGCAAACCGTCAAGAGCTTGGTGCTGGCCACCGACACGCTGGACGACAAGGGCGCCGTGATCGGCAGCCAAGTGTGGCTGCTGTTGGTGCGGGGCGACCACGAACTGAACGAAGTCAAGGCCGGTAAGGTGGAGGGGCTCAAGGGCGGCTTCCGCTTTGCCACAGTGGGCGAGATCCAGGCGCACTTCGGCTGCAAGCCGGGCTACCTGGGCCCCATCGGCCTGAAGGGCGTGAAGGTGGTGGCCGACCGCACGGTGGCCGCTATGAGTGATTTCGTCTGCGGCGCTAACCAAGTTGACCACCACTACACCGGGGTCAATTGGGGTCGTGACCTGCCCGAGCCGGACCTGGTGGCGGATATCCGCAACGTGGTGGCGGGTGAGCCCTCGCCCGACGGCCAAGGTGTGCTCGCGATCGAGCGTGGCATTGAGGTGGGTCATGTGTTTTACCTTGGCAAGAAGTACTCCGAGGCGATGAACGCCACCTTCCTGGCCGAGGACGGCAAGCCGCGCCATTTCGAGATGGGCTGTTACGGCATCGGCGTTACGCGCTTGCTGGGTGCTGCCATCGAGCAAGGGCATGACGCGCGCGGCATCGTTTGGCCGGTGAGCATGGCGCCCTTCGAGGTGGTGGTTTGCCCGATCGGCATGGACCGGAGTGATGCCGTCCGCGACGAGGCTTACAAGCTGTATGCCGCCTTGCAGGCAGCTGGCGTCGACGTGCTGCTGGACGATCGCGGAGAGCGTCCTGGTGCCATGTTTGCCGACTGGGAGCTCATCGGCGTGCCCTTGCGCGTCGTGCTCGGCGATCGCGGGTTGAAGGACGGCATGGCTGAGATGCAAGGCCGTCGTGATGCCGCTGCTGCTGCCGTGCCTTTGGCCGAGGTGGTGGCGCAAGTGAAGGCGCGGCTGCAGGCATGAAGCCCAGCGATCGCTTGGCGTCCATTGACGCCTTGCGAGCTCTCGCGCTGATGCCGGTGGTGGTGGTCAACCTCAGTGGCTATAGCGCACTCCCTGAGGGTGGGCCGTTGGCCGCTCTGGCGCCCGCTGACAGCGCGGCCGCGTGGGTGGTGGCTGCATTGCTGGCCGGGCTGCTGCAAGGCAAGGGATTGGCTTTGCTGACCTTTCTGTTTGGCTACAGCTTGGTGCTGGGTGCGCGGGCCAAGTCACGCATCGACCGTGTGATGGGCGTTGGCTTGGTGCACGGCTTCTTCCTGTACTGTGGTGACATCCTGAGCACCTATGCCGCGGCAGGTTATGCGGCGCTGAAGTTCCGCCATGGGCCGCTGCGTCGCTTGCGGCGCCGCATGCTGATCTGGGCCAGCGTGGGTTTGGCCTTGGTCGGCATGACTGTGGGGTTCGTGGGGTCCGTGGCCGAGACGCCCGCTGCAGGCGCCACCACTGCTGTCTCACTGAGTCTGGCCGCCCCGCAGGCCTTTGGTGATTGGCTGGCTGCCAACGCCAAAACCTATGCCATCGCGCTGGTGGGCACGGTCTTCATTTACCTGCCGCTGGTCTACGCCGTGGTCTTGGCCGGTGTGTATGCGGCGCGTCTGCGTTTGCTCAGCCACCGACGCTGGCGTGGCCGGTGGCTGGCTTGGGCGCGGTGGGCGCCGGCCTTGTTGCTGGTGAACCTGGCCTATGGTGTGGCCATGGCCAACCTGCTGCGCAGCAACGCCGGCGCGGCCAGTGCTTTGAGTGGCTTGATGGTGGTGTTGGGACCGTTGACCATGCTCACTTGGGCGCCGTGGCTGTTGCTGCGGCCGCTGCCGAGGTGGCTGTCGATGGCGGGGCGCAACACGCTGTCGATGTACATCGGCTCTTCGGTGGCCGCGGTGGTGGTGTTGTCGGGTGTGGGCTTGGCTTGGCAACCCGGTACCGTGCCGGCGGTGTTGTTCTCCCGCTGTGTGGGCGACCTTGGCAGCGGTGTCGGCCCAG
Source organism: uncultured Burkholderiaceae bacterium (assembly GCA_964485225.1). Classification (GTDB taxonomy): domain Bacteria; phylum Pseudomonadota; class Gammaproteobacteria; order Burkholderiales; family Burkholderiaceae_C; genus Inhella. Next base: position 4,746 of record CAZAIR010000135.1, on the reverse strand, counting down.
GCTGCCGCCCGTGGGCGGCGTTTGCCGCTGGAGGCCTGGCTGGCGCGGCGCCCCGCTGACCATCAGTCCGGCCCATGAAGCGGCGCGCATGCATCGGCACGGCGCTCGCGATCGGGATGCCGTGGTCATCCCACGCAGGCGCACAACGAGAGGAGGAACTGGCTGATTCGGTGCGCTTGGCGCTGAGCGCGGCGATTGCTAACAAGGCGCCTCCGAAGGTTCAGATCGAGGACATCGAGCAGCGCTTGGCCTACTTGCGTTGGTTGGGCACCATGGGCGAGCGCTTGCAGCGTCGCAAAGCCGACCGTCGCACGCGGCTGGAGTTCTTGGAGACCGTTTGGTACGAGTGCGCCCGCGCTGGCCTGGAACCCGCTTTGGTGCTGGGGCTCATTCAGGTGGAAAGCGGTTTCCGCAAGTACGCCATCAGCAGCGTCGGGGCGCGGGGCTACATGCAGGTGATGCCGTTTTGGGCGCGCTTGATCGGCGACGGCCATGTGCCCAAGTTGTTCCACCTGCAGACCAACCTGCGCTTCGGCTGCGTGATCTTGCGGCACTACTTGGACCGCGAGAAGGGCAACCTCTTCCTGGCGCTGGGCCGCTACAACGGCAGCCGCGGCAAGGCCGAGTACCCGAACTTGGTGTTTGGCGCGCGCCGGCAATGGCTGATGCCTGGAGACCAATGAGCTCCCAGGCCCCGGCCTGAGGGGCGTCGCCACCTCCCGAGGAAGCTGGCCGCGCTTGGGGCGGCCCGGCACTGCGGACGGTTCCGCTTTGAATCCCTGGCGAGGGCCGGCACCTCAGCGGCGCAAGCCGCCCCATGCTTGGGGCGTGGCGCCCCCGATGCCGCACAGCTGCAGCACCCGCTCCACGCTTTCGTCGATCAAGGCTTGGATGCTGTCGGGCTTCAAGTAGAACGCCGGTAGCGGCGGGAACACGATGCCACCCATCTCGGTGACCGCCGTCATGTTGCGCAGGTGGGCCAAGTTGAAGGGCGTTTCGCGCACCATCAGCACCAAGCGGCGGCGCTCTTTGAGCGTGACGTCGGCGGCACGGGTGAGCAGGTTGTCGCCCATGCCGTGGGCCACGGCGGCCAAGGTTTTCATCGAGCAGGGCGCCACCACCATGGCGGCGGTGGCAAAGCTGCCGCTGGCGATGCAGGCGCCCACGTCGCCGGGGGCGTGATGGTGATCGGCCTCGCGGGCCAGTTCCTCGCGGCCCAGACCCAACTCATGGTGGGTATTGAGTACGCCGGCCGCGGTCACCACCAGGTGTGTCTCCACACCCAGTTGCCGGGCCCGGCGCAGCAGGCCCAAACCGTAGGCCGCGCCAGTGGCGCCGGTGATGCCGACGACCAGGCGCTGTTGGGTCATCCGGCGGTGGCCAGCAATTGCTGCAATTCGCCGGACTCGTACATCTCCATCATGATGTCCGAGCCGCCAACGAACTCACCGTTGATGTAGAGCTGGGGGATGGTGGGCCACTGGGCGTAGTCCTTGATGCCCTGCCGAACCTCGGGGTCTTCCAGCACGTTGAAGGTTTTCAGGTCGGTGGCGCCGCAGGCCTTGAGGATCTGCACGGCGCGGCCGGAAAAACCGCACTGCGGGAACTGGGCACTGCCCTTCATGAAGAGCATCACGCGGTGGCCTTTGACCATGTCGTCGATGCGCTGTTGAACGTCACTCATCACTGCCTCTGGGGGTTCGGGGCCACGGCTGTGGCCAAGGCTGCGATTATCGCGATCCCCTTCAAGGCAGGAGTTCGCATGGCCAAGATCCGTCAAGACCGCGCTGTTCGTTTGGAGTTCGGCGCAGATTGCCTCGTACAGACCAACCTTTCAGGCGCGGCCTTCACCGGCGAATGGCTGTGGGTGGCTGGCGACGAGGCCTGCGGCCTGGACCGTTTGGAGCGCCTCGCTCCCGTGGGCGACGAAACCCTGCGCTTTGGCGCGGCGCGCGACTTCCCGCTGGCCGACCTGCTGGACCTGCCCGGCGGCCCCGACGAGGAGGCTGACCTCGAGGGCATGGCGGTGGACGGCGGCTTCATGTGGGTGGTGGGCTCGCATGGGCTCAAGCGCAAGGCGCCCAAGCCCGACCGCAGCGCTGCCGAGAACGCCAAGCGCCTGGGCAAGCTCAGCCTGGATGGCAACCGCTGCTTGCTGGCTTGTTTGCCGATCGACACCGAGGCCAGTGATGGCCCGAACCTGGTGCGCCGCGCCGCCGATGGCCGGCGCGCGCTGTGCCTGAAGGGCAATGCCCAGGGCAATGAGCTGACAGCCCTGCTGCTCAAGGACCCGCACTTTGGGCCCTTCATGTCGCTGCCGGGCAAGGACAACGGCTTTGACATCGAAGGCCTGGCCGTGCAGGGCGGGCGGGTGCTGGTGGGCTTGCGCGGGCCGGTGCTGCGCGGCTGGTCGGCGCTGTTGGAGTTCGCCGTGGCACCCAAGGGCGATTGGCTGCGCATGGTGCCTTTGGACAACAAGGGCACGATGCTGCGCAAGCACTTTTTGCAGTTAGAGGGGCTGGGCGTGCGCGACCTGCACTTCGTGGGCGACGACCTGTACCTGCTGGCCGGCCCGACGATGGTGCTGAACGGTGACATCCGCGTGTTCCGCTGGTCGCAGGCCCGGCAGGCCCTGGACGCCAACACCGAGCCGGTGCGTTTCGAGAGCGGTTTGGTCGAATCGGTGGCGCTGCCCCATGGTCACAACACCGACCGTGCCGAGGCCCTGTGCGGCCTGCCTGCCGGTTTGGCCGGCATGGCGCCCGCTTGGTTGGTGCTGTACGACGCCCCCGGCCCCAAGCGCCGGCCTGAGCCGGGCGTGGTGATGGGGGACTTGCTGGCTCAGAAGCGGTAGCTCAGGCCCACTTGCAGCACCGGCGTCCATTGCAGGCGCCGCACGCTGTCGTCCAGGCTTTGGGCAAAGGCGGTGGGGCCGTTCAGGCGCAGGCCCGTGCCGCCGCCGGAGACGGCGTAGCCCAGGTCGGCCGAGAAGCCCCAGCCGGCGCGCGGGCTGGCCAGGCTGTAGCCCACGCCCAGGTAGGGTTGGTGCAGCAGGGGCTCGTCGGTGCTGCCGCGCAGGCTGCGCTGGCTGAAGCCCAAGCCGGGGATGCCGCTGCCGGGCGCTAGGCCCGTGCCCAGCAGGCTGGCCGGGCCCAGCAGCACCCCGCCACTCAAGCGCAGGCCGCTGCCGCCGTCCAAGGGGTAGAAGTCGCCCAGCAGTTGGGCGCCTAGCAGGCGCGAGCCGGCGCCAGCATCGGCCGCCACCAAATGGATGCGGGCTTTGAAGGTGTTGACCTGTTCGGGGTCGACGCGCAGACCGCTCTGGGCGTGGGCCGCGCCGCACACGGTGGCCGCCATGGTGGCCATGGCCAGCAGGGGACTCTGGATGCACTTCAGCATGGCGGTCTCCGGCAGAAAGTTGACCTCATGCTAGCGACCCGCCAGCCTCTTGGGTGCGAGAAACATGCGGGCAAACGCCCGATGTTTTGTCAACTTGCAACAGCGGCGATGTCAGCAGGCCAAGGTGCGCCGGTGCAGCGGCGGTGACCGCCGCCGTCCACCCGGTGCGCAGCCGGGCCAAAGCCGCGCGCCTGCAGCAGCGCGGCCACGGCGTCGGCTTGGTCGAAGCCGTGCTCCAGCATCAGCCAGCCGCCGGGCATCAAGTGCGCGGGCGCGTCGGCCACGATGCGGCGCAGGTCGGCGAGGCCGTCGGGGCCGGCGGTGAGGGCGCTCAGCGGTTCGTGGCGCAGGGCGGGCAGGTGGCTGTCGCCCTCGGCGATGTAGGGTGGGTTGCTGGCGATGAGGTCAAAGCGCTGGCCGCGGACGGGGGCGAACCAGTCGGCCCAATCGCCCGCGTGCCAATGCACGGGGAGCCTTAAGCGTTGGCCGTTGGCGCGGGCGGTGGCCAGCGCGTCGGCGCTGGCGTCCACGGCGTGCACCTCGGCCTGCGGGCGCTGGTGCTGCAGCGCCAGGGCGATGGCGCCGCTGCCGGTACCGAGGTCGAGCACGCGCACTGGCGCCGTGGGCGGCATGAGGTCCAGCGCCCAGTCGACCAAAGTTTCGGTGTCGGGCCGCGGGATCAGCGTGGCCGGGTTGACCTGCAGGTTCAGGCCGTGGAAGCCTTGCTCGCCCAGCAGGTAGGCCAGTGGCAGGCCGTCGGCCAGCTGCTGCAACTGCGCGGGCAGGTCGGCGGGCAGCGGGGCGTCGCCGTGGGTGATGAGCCAGCTGCGGCTGCACTGCAGCCGGTGCGTCAGCAGCGCTTGCGCCGTGTGCCGGGCCACGCCGTGGGCTTGCGCCCAGGCCAGGGCTTGGTCGACCGTCACCGCCCTTGCTCCAGCGCGGCCAGTTGATCGGCGGCTTGGGCTTGGGCCAACGCGGCCAGCACCTCGCTGAGGTCGCCCTCCATCACGGCGCCCAGTTTGTAGACCGTGAAGTTGATGCGGTGGTCGGTCAGCCGGCCCTGCGGGTAGTTGTAGGTGCGGATGCGGTCGCTGCGATCGCCGCTGCCCACCAGGCTTTTGCGCGTGGCGGCCTCTTTGGCTTCGCGGCCGATGCGGTCGCGGTCGCGCAGGCGCGCCAGCAGCACCGCCATGGCCTTGGCCTTGTTGCGGTGCTGGCTGCGGTCGTCCTGGCATTCGGCCACGGTGCCGGTGGGCAGGTGGGTGATGCGGATGGCCGAGTCGGTCTTGTTCACGTGCTGGCCGCCGGCGCCGCTGGCGCGGAAGGTGTCGATGCGCAGTTCGGCCG
>CAZAIR010000134.1:4629-7731 GCA_964485225.1 uncultured Burkholderiaceae bacterium | reverse complement strand
GCGATGTTGTGGATGTTGGCGTCTTGCAGGCTGAACATCTGCGCCTGCTGGAACGCGCTCATGCGGCCATGGGGGCTGAGCATGAACACGCGCACCCCTGCCCGGCCGCGCATCGCGTACTCGGCCGCGCTGCCGGTGTCGCCGCTGGTGGCACCCAAGATGTTCAGCTGCTCGCCCCGGCGCGCCAGTTCGTACTCGAACAAGGCACCCAACAGCTGCATCGCCATGTCCTTGAACGCCAAGGTCGGGCCGTTGGACAGCTCTTGCAGGTACAAGCCCGGCTCCAGGGCGTGCAGCGGCGTGATCTCGGACCGACCGCCGAAAACCTCGGCACGGTAGGTCTGCGCGCACAGCCGCCGCAGGTCATCGGGTGGGATGTCGTCGATGTAGAGCGACAGCACCTCGAAAGCCAGCTCGGCATACGGCAGCCCGCGCCAGCGCGCCAAGGTGGCGCTATCCACAAGGGGGTAATGCGTGGGCAGATACAGGCCGCCGTCTTCGGCGAGGCCTTCCAACAAGATGTCGCAGAAGCGCTTGGGCGCGCCGCCGCCGCGGGTAGAGATGTACTTCATGAAAACCGTTCAGGCCCCAAGCAAGGCTCTGTTAATCAAGTGGCCGCCGCGGATCCGGCTTCGCCGGTCCCATGGCGGCGCCCCCTAGAGGGGGCCGGCGAAGCCGGTAGGGGGGGAGCCACATCAAGCCAGCTCTTCCTTGCGGATGCGGGCGATCGGCGCCAGCACCGAGGGCAGGCTCTGCATGAACTCCTGCGCGCGGTTCATGCGGTGCTCCACCGTCACGTGGGTCAGGATGATGAGGTCGGTCTGGCGCTCGCCGTCCAGGCTCTCGCGTTGCAGCACGGCGTCGATGCTGATGTCGTTCTCGGCCAAGATGGTCGTGATGCGGCTCAGCACGCCGGTCTCATCGGCCACCCGCAGGCGCAGGTAGTAAGCGGTGCGCACGCCGCTCATCGGCAAGATGGGCGTGGTGTCCATGCGGTTGGGCTGGAACGCGAGGTGCGGCACGCGGTGGTCGGGGTCGGCCGTGGCCAGGCGGGTCACGTCCACCAAGTCGGCCACCACGCTGCTGGCCGTGGGCTCAGCGCCAGCGCCCTTGCCGTACAGCAGCGAGGTGCCCACGGCATCGCCCTGCACCATCACGGCGTTCATCGCGCCTTCCACGTTGGCGATCAAGCGCTGGGCTGGCACCAAGGTCGGGTGCACGCGCAGCTCGATGCCGCCCAACTCATCGCGCCGGCGGGTGATGCCCAGCAGCTTGATGCGGTAGCCGAGCTGCTCGGCGTAGCGGATGTCGATCGCCTGCAGCTGGCTGATGCCCTCGACGTGCGCTTTGTCGAACTGCACGGGGATGCCGAAAGCAATCGCGCTCAGGATGGTGAGCTTGTGCGCGGCGTCCACGCCTTCGATGTCGAAGGTCGGATCGCTCTCGGCATAGCCCAGGCGCTGGGCCTCTTTCAGCACGGTGGCGAAATCCAGGCCCTTGGCCCGCATCTCGCTCAGGATGAAGTTGGTGGTGCCGTTGATGATGCCGGCCACCCACTCGATGCGGTTGCCAGCCAGGCTCTCACGAAGGGTTTTGATGATGGGGATGCCCCCGGCCACCGCCGCCTCAAAGGCCACCATCACACCCTTGGCATGGGCCTTGGCGAACACCTCGGTGCCGTGCACCGCCAGCAAAGCCTTGTTGGCGGTGACCACGTGCTTGCCCGCGTCGATGGCAGCCAAGATCACCTCTCGCGCAACACCCACGCCGCCGATCAGCTCGACCACGATGTCGATCTCGGGGTCACGGATGATGTCCATGGGGTCGGCCACCACCCGCACATCGGCGGCCACTTGCGCACGCGCAGCGGCCAGGTCGCGGCGGCACACCGCGGCCACTTCGATGCGACGGCCAGCGCGGCGGCTGATCTCTTCTTGGTTGCGTGTCAGCACCTGGTAGGTGCCGCCGCCCACGGTGCCAAAGCCCAGCAGGCCGATTCGGATGGGTTTCATTGCGCGTGCTTCTTGCGATAGCCGTCCAGGAAACGACCGATGCGGCCAATGGCCATCTCCAAGTCGTCTACATGCGGCAGGAAAACAAGCCGGAAATGATCCGGCGTCGGAAAATTGAACCCCGTGCCCTGCACGATCAGCACCTTCTCTTCGGCCAGCAGTTCGTAGGCGAACTGCTGGTCATCGTTGATGGGGTACATCTGGGGATCCAGGCGCGGGAACATGTACAGCGCCGCTTTCGGTTTGACCACGCTCACACCGGGGATGGCGCTGAGCAGCTCGTAGGCACGGTCCCGCTGCCGGCACAAACGGCCCGTCGGCGCGACCAAGTCATTGATGCTTTGGTAGCCCCCCAACGCCGTCTGGATGGCGAGTTGACCCGGCGTGTTCGCGCACAAGCGCAGCGAGGCCAACATGGTCAGCCCCTCGATGTAATCACGGGCATCGCGCTTGGCGCCGCTCACCACCATCCAGCCCGCGCGGTAGCCGCAGCTGCGGTAGTTCTTGCTCAGGCCATTGAAGGTCACGAACAGCACGTCATCGGCCAACGACGCCATGCTGACGTGCTTGTTGCCGTCGAACAGCGTTTTGTCGTAGATCTCATCGGCCATCACCACCAGGCCATGCTGGCGCGCGATCTCGATGATGCCCAGCAGCGTCTCGTTCGGGTACAGCGCGCCGGTCGGGTTGTTCGGGTTGATGACCACGATGCCGCGGGTGCGCGCTGTCACCTTGGCGCGGATGTCGTCCAAATCGGGCAGCCAGCCGGCGCTCTCGTCACACCGGTAATGCACCGGCCGGCCACCGGCCAAACCCGTCACCGCCGTGTACAGCGGGAAATCGGGCGACGGGATCAGCAGCTCATCGCCATCGTTGAGCAGCGCGTTGACCGCCATCTGCACCAACTCGGAAGCGCCGTTGCCCAGGTACACATCGTCCACCGTCACGCCGCTCACACCTTGGCTCTGCGTGTAGTGCACGATGGCGCGGCGCGGCGCGAACAGGCCCTTGCTGTCGGTGTAACCAGCTGCCTCAGCCGACGGCAGGTTGCGGAGCATGTCCTGCACGATCTCGTCAGGCGGCATCAGGC
>CAZAIR010000134.1:2216-4619 GCA_964485225.1 uncultured Burkholderiaceae bacterium | reverse complement strand
GGCGATGTTGCCGATGTTCAGCTTGATGATCTTTTGGCCCTCTTCCTCCATTTGGCGGGCCTTCTCGAGCACAGGCCCGCGGATGTCGTAGGCCACATTGGCGAGCTTGGAGGACTTCTGTAGGGGCTTCAAAACGGGGGCTCCGGCGGGCGGTTTGTCTATAGTGACGCCTCCTGATTTCAACACACGATGGCCTCTAGCCTTCGTCCCACGCGAACCCCATGAAGTTCCAGCTGGACGCCGCACTCAGCGGCAACGTTCTGTCCCGGGTGGAGCCCGGCTGCGTGTGGGTCAACGGCATAGCGCACCACTCGGCGGTGGTGGTGCCGTGGGCCGGAGAGGTGAGACCCTGGGATGCGACCGATTTGGATGCGCTGACTGGCGATCACTTTGCCCGCTTGGGCGCTTACAAGCCGGAGTTGGTGCTTTTCTCCAGCGGATCGAAGCAGCGGTTTGTGCACCCAAGTCTTTTGGGCGCCTTGATTTCTCAAGGCATCGGTATTGAAACCATGGCCCTCAACGCCGCGTGCCGTACCTACAACGTGCTGACAAGCGAGGGACGTAAGGTGGTTGCGGCCTTGCTGTTGGCTTGAGGGGCCAGACCAAACCCGTATAATGCGCGGCTGCATCTGGTCCTACTGGACAGATGCTTCCTTGCAACGGGTGCTCAGCGGTTGATTAGCCGGTGCGAGCGCCCCAACCCGAGAAGCCGCCCACATGACGCCAGCGCTCAACAAAGCCCTTCCCGAAATCGAGGCCCAGGCCACTGGTGGCTTGAAGTTCACCCAGCATAGCTTTGCAGGGAAGTACTTGGTTCTGTATTTCTACCCGAAGGACAATACCCCTGGCTGCACCACGGAGGCCATGCAGTTCCGCGATCACCACAAAGATCTCACGAAACTGGGCGCTGTGGTCCTCGGCGTGTCGCGCGACAACCTCGCTTCGCACGCCAAGTTCAAGGAAGCCCTCGGCTTGCCCTTCGAGTTGGTGGCCGACACCGAAGAGAAGCTGTGCCACCTGTTCGGCGTGGTCAAGAACAAGATCATGTACGGCAAGAAGGTCAAGGGCATCGAGCGCTCAACTTTCTTGGTCGATCCTGCTGGCGTGCTTCGCGCCGAATGGCGAGGTGTCAAGGTCTCGGGACACACCGAGGAAGTGATCGACGCGATCAAAGCCCTGCAGGGCGAAGCCAAGGCAGCGGCCTAAGACCCCCAAAGGCCCGCGCCTCCGCTCATCCGAAAACCCGGCAATGCCGGGTTTTTTTGCGCCCGGAATGTAGGGAAACTACATATACGCGCCCGGTGCTGGGCAGCAACCCCTAAGCGTTTTCACTGACATTGTTTGTTCTTCTTACAAATAATGCCCCTATTGCGCGCTAACCCGCTTGATAAGTCCTTTGGGTAGCTAGTAAAACTACGCCATCGCGCAACCCGTCGCCAAGCAGTACGACGTCGAGGATCGGCAGTACCACGGCGCGATGCCAGCCCAGGGATTGCCCAGTTCGTCCGCAACGCACGGCCGACGGGACGACATCGGAGCGCGACGTGAACACCTGCACTGTTTTCCAGCCCACGGGCTGACCGAGGCACCCTCTTCCTGAGGGTTCGGCCCTTTCCCCCAACCTCCCCAAGCCAGCCGAGCACAAGGTGCTCGGTAGGGCGGTGCTCGCCCGTGCCTGCACGGGCGGCCCACCGTTGTCCCGTTGTTATCCCCTGTTTGTCCCCCGACTTGTTCCCTGTTTGTCCACAAAACGATCCACAGCCCCCACCCACCCCCCCGGAGACACGACCATGAAAAGCTTGACCCAACGCCTTTCAACCCCCCCGCGCCACCTGCGCAAAATCGGTTTGGCCCTGTGCCTGGGCCTAGCGGCCGCCACCGGTGCGCAGGCCGAAGTGATCCTGCACGCCTTCAACTGGAAGTACAGCGATGTGCAGGCTCGGGCCCAAGCCATCGCCGATGCGGGCTACAAAGTGGTGATGGTGGCACCAGCCTACAAATCGGCAGGCAATGCCTGGTGGGCTCGCTATCAGCCGCAGGACTACCGTGTGATCCACGGTCCGCTCGGCGACACCAATGCCTTCAAGAGCATGGTGAACGCCTTGAGCGCACGGGGCGTGAAGGTGTATGCCGACATCGTTTTCAACCACATGGCCAATGAGTCGGGGATCCGCTCCGACCTGAACTACCCCGGCCAGTCGGTCCTCAACACCTACGCCAGCAACCTGACGTACTACAACAGCATCAGGTTGTTCGGCAACCTGACCCAGAACTTCCTGGGCGCGGGTGACTTCGGCCCGAACAACTGCATCAGCAATTACAACGACATCTGGCAGTCGCAGAACTGGCGGTTGTGCGGCGCGCCGCCCGACCAAGGACTGCCCGACTTGGTGGCCAACAGCT
>CAZAIR010000134.1:0-2206 GCA_964485225.1 uncultured Burkholderiaceae bacterium | reverse complement strand
CCTCACAGCCCTGAAGAGCTTTGGCGTGAAAGGCTTCCGCATCGATGCGGCCAAGCACATGACCAACAGCCACATCAACGCCGTGTTCACGCCCGCCATCAAGAGTGGTATGCACATCTTTGGCGAGATCATCACGGGCGGGGGCGCAGGCACGTCAGAGTTCGAAAACTTCTTGCGCCCCTACCTGCAGGCCACCGACCACGCCGCGTACGACTTCCCGTTGCTCAACACCATCCGCAATGCGTTCAGCTTCAACGGCAGCTTGAACAGCCTGGTCAACCCGGTGGCCAGTGGCCAGGCCCTGGTGGGATCACGGGCGATCACGTTCACGATCACGCACGACATCCCGAACAACGCCGGGTTCCGTTACCAAATCATGGACCCAACCGACGAGACGCTGGCTTACGCCTATGTGATGGGGCGGAACGACGGCGTGCCGATGGTGTACTCGGACAACAACGAGAGTGGCGACAACCGCTGGGTGAACGCCTACAACCGCGCGGACATCCGCGGCATGATCCGCTTCCACAACGGCGTGCAGGGTGACGATATGCAGGTGCTGTCGTCCAGCAACTGCCACCTGCTGTTCCGGCGCGGCAACCGCGGCATCGTGGGCATCAACAAATGCGGCAACGTGGTGAACACCACGATCAACATGAACAACAGCGTGCTCTGGTGGAACACGAACTACACCGACACCCTGGGTTCGGGCAACGTGGTGCGCATCAGCAGCGGCAGCTACACCTTCGCACTGCCGGCGCGCAGCGCCCGGATGTGGCTGCGCTGAACACCGGTAAGCCAGGGTCGAGCGGCTGTGCATAATCAAACGCATGCCTAGCCGCTCTGCCGGATACCTCCCACAAGCCGCCCCCTGCTGGGCGGCTTTTTTGTGCCTGTAAAGCCCCATGCCACTACCCAAAGCCCCTGCGAACAAAGCCGATCGACTCAAAGCCACGGAGCTGGCCACTGACCTCAAACCGCGGCCCAAGACGGCCAAAGCGACCACAGGCACCCGCGGGGCACCGTCGGCAGCCATTTCGCAGCCGGTGGCGCGGGGGTCGGCCTCAGCGCCGGCCGTGGCTGCCGTGCCGGCATCCACTGCAAGCGCCGCACCCGTGGCCGCGGCGGCCAAGGCCTTGAGCACCGAGAAGCCAAAGCCCGCTGGCCGAAAAGCACGCACACCCTCGGGCCCTGCGAAGCTGTTCGTGCTGGATACCAACGTGCTGATGCACGATCCGATGTCGTTGTTCCGCTTCGACGAGCACGACGTCTACCTGCCCATGATGACCCTCGAAGAGTTGGACGGTCACAAGAAGGGGATGAGTGAGGTCGCGCGCAATGTGCGTCAGGTCAGCCGAGAGCTGGACGTGCTGGCCAGCGGCTTGCGCACACAGGGCTTGGAGGAGATGAGCCGCGGCTTGGCGCTGGACCAGAGCGGCCACAAGGAGGCCACGGGCCGCTTGTTTTTCCAGACCGAGGTGCTGAACACCACGCTACCCGCCGGCCTGCCGCAGGGCAAAGCCGACAACCAGATCTTGGCGGTGGTGCAGGCGCTGAAAGAACGCCACGTAGGACGCGAGGTGGTTTTGGTGTCGAAGGACATCAACATGCGCATCAAAGCGCGCGCTCTGGGTTTGGCGGCCGAGGACTACCGCAACGACAAAGCGCTGGAAGACTCGGACTTGCTCTACACCGGCGTGCAAGCCCTGCCGGCGGACTTCTGGGAGCGCCACGGCAAGACGATGGAGAGCTGGGTGGCCAACGGGCTCACCTACTACCGCATCAGTGGCCCGCTGGTGCCCTCGCTGCTGATCAACGAATTGGTCTACCTCGAGGCGCCCGGCGAAACGCCGCTGTATGCGCGGGTGACCGAAATCACCGGCAAGAGCGCGGTGCTGCGCACCCTCAAAGACCACGGGCACGCCAAGCACAACGTGTGGGGCATTGCCGCACGCAACCGCGAACAGAACTTCGCGCTGAACCTGCTACTCGACCCTGACATCGACCTCGTGACCCTGACGGGCACGGCGGGCACGGGCAAGACGCTGCTGGCACTCGCGGCGGGTCTGAGCCAAGTGCTGGACGACCGCCGCTACAGCGAAATCATCGTGACCCGTGTGACCGTGCCCGTGGGCGAAGACATCGGCTTCCTGCCCGGCACCGAGGAAGAAAAGATGGGCCCGTGGATGGGCGCGCTGGACGACAA
>CAZAIR010000133.1:0-7737 GCA_964485225.1 uncultured Burkholderiaceae bacterium | reverse complement strand
GCCTTGGCAATGGCCAGCATCTGCTGCGAGCCCTGGCCGCCGAACATCACCACGCCGGTGGGGCGGTCGGGGTCCAGCCCCAGCGCTTGCCGTTGCAGTGCGCGCTGGCTGGGCGTGAGAGGCGGCAGGCCGTAGAAGCTGGGCCGCAGCACCATGCCGGAGGTGAGGGCAAGCTGCTCATCGGGATAGCCGGCGGCGCGGGCCTGGGCCAGCGCGCGTTCGCTGCCGCACACCAGGTATTGATCTTGGCCGGGCTCGATCCAAAAGTGCGGCGGGTGATCGGCCAGGTCGGTGATCACGGTCACGTAGGGCGTGCCGGGTAGCGTGCTGACCACCGATTCGTACAGCACGCGGTTGAAGTTGGGCACCAGCGAGACGACGAGGTCGGGCTCGGTGCGCGCCCAGTGGCGCTGCAGCTGGCGCAGCATGGGCGCGTGGGCCCAGCGGATCAGGCCCTGCAGCAGCTTCAGCTCTTGCCCCAGGCCCAGCGTCCAGCCTTTTTGCAGGCGCTTGTTGTAGAAATCTTCGGGGTCAAAGCCCATCAGGCGCCGGAAATGGCCGCGGCGGTCCAGCACCTCGGTCAGGTTCACCAGGCGCACCGTCCACGGGTACTTTTGCTGGGCGATGACGGCTTCCAGCGCCAGCGCGGCCGCGCGATGCCCGCCGCCGGCATGGAAGTACACAAGGTCGATCACGGGCTTCATGGGCACAGATGGTGGTCCGCCCGTGTGACGCCACCGTGATGGCCATGAAAGCCTTACAGGCTGAAGCGGTCCACCACGCGCCAGCCTTTGGGCAAAGGCCCGTGGCGCGGCACCTCGGTGTGGGCGGGCACGCGGTCCAGCCCCAGCGCGAAGACGGTGAGGCCGTCGCCGTCCAGCCGGAAGCGCAGGAAGCCCTTGTGGTGCTCGCTGGCCAGTGCGCCAAAGCAGGCATTCGACGCCCAGCCGAATACGCCACAGGCCAGCACCAAGGCCAGCCCCAGCAAAAGCCCGGCCACCGCCGCGCTGCCCACCACAAAGGCGGGCCACGCGGCCCACAGCGGCAGCTTGAAGCACAGCAGCGTCAGGCCCCAAGCGGCGCCCAGCTGCGCCACGCCATGCAGGGCGCCCAAGGCCATCGAGCGCCAGCGGGCCAGTGGCTCAAACAGCACCGCGGTGCAGGCGGCCAGCACGGCCAACGCCGGCAGCACGCTGCTGGGGCTGGGCACGCGGCTGAGGTCGATCTGCGGCTGGATGCCCCAGCCGAACCAGGTCAGCAGCGCGATCAACAGGCCCAGCACGGGCAGCAGGCCGCGGTTGGAGTCGGCCTGCTCGGTCCACCACTGGCGCCAGCTGCGCCCGCTGCCGCTGCTGCGGGTGCGGAACAGGCTGAACAGCGCTTGGAACGCCATCGCCCGCGAGGCGGCGGTGCCGGGGTAGCGGGCCGCCGGGGTGAAGGTGGGCAGGGCGGCCTCGGCCGGGGTGATGGCCAAGCCCACTTCGACGTGCTGGGCCAACTCGTTGGCCGAGCCGGCGGCAGCGCTGGTGGCGTGCGCTTGCCGGAGGTGCTTGGGCCGGTCCACGTCCACCGTGTGGGTGGCGTGGGTGAAGGCGCCGCCGTTACCGGCCACCAGCAGGTGGGTGTCGCTGCCGTCGCTCAGGCGCAGGGCGTCGTGTGCGTAGTGGTGCAGGTCGCCCGCCAAGCGCAGGCGGATGCGCACCCCGGCCGCCAGCAGCTGCGCCTCTAGGCGCTGGTAGCGCTTGGGGTAGCCCTTGGGGGCGCCGTCGCCCAGCGGTCGTGTCCAGTAGGGCTCGGGGTAGATCAAGACGACCTGTTGGCCGGCCTCCAGCCCTTGCGACAGCAGCGCCACAAAGCTTTCGTACTGCGTGCGGTCGATGTCGCCTTCCAGCGCGAAATCCAAGCCCAGCAGCCACCAGCCGCGCGGCAGCCGCGCCGCGAACCAGGTTTGCTTCTGCGGTGTGCGCGCACCCAGCACCGCGCCGCGGTCGTGGCTGACGAAGTAGCGGCAAAAGCTGGAGGCGCTGACCGCCCAGTCGTGGTTCTGCGGGATGGCCAGCAGCAGCTTCTCGTCGGGCTGCAGCGGTGTGCCCGCGCGGTTGCAAGCCGCTTGTGTGGTCCAGCGCGGCGTACCCTGGGTGAGGCTCCAAGCCTGCGCTTGCTCGAAGGGCTCGATGAAGCGGTACTGGTAATCCAGCCGGCCCGAGCCGGGGTATGCCAGGTCACCGCCCAGGATCAACAGCCGCCCCTGCGGCAGCGGTCCGCCGGCTTCGCGCTCGGCCTCGGTGCCGCTCAGCGCCGGTGCCAGCAGGGCCTGCGCGACGCTGAAGGTGGCGTCGCCGCCGTCGCCGGTGTCGGAGACGAAGTCGAACCAGAACGCGTCGTCGCTGCCGTCAGCCGGCCCGCGCAGGTCCACCACCGCCAGCTCGGGCGGGAAGGTTTCGCGCCGGTCCAGGTGGGTGGCGAACTGCTCGGCTGCCAGCAGCTTGCGCGCGGCCTGCCACAGCACCGCGGGGGCGTACCAGGCCACGGGGCGGCGCGCATGAGGCGGGATGTCGGGGCCGAACTCGGGCTGGTTCATGCCTTGCGTGTTTCCTGGGTGGCGGCGCTGGTCTGCGCCCACCACACGCTGCACAGGCACAGCGCCATGCCGGCCAGTGCCAGCGGCGTGGCCTGCCAGCCTTCGAACACGGCCGAGGCGGCGAGTGCAATCACCGGGATCACCACCCCCATCAGCGCAGCCCGCGCCGCGCCCTGGCGCTGCGCCAGCTTGAAGTACAGAACGAAGGCAATGACGGTGCCGAACACGGTCAGGTACAGCCACGACAGCACGTAGGGCCAACGCCAGTCAAAGGTCCAGCCGGTGCCAGTCGCCCCGGCCACCAGCAGCAAGAACAGCGCGCCGTAGCCCATGCCCCAGGTCAGCACCGGCAACAGCGATTGGCCTGAGCGGGTCAGGTGCAGCGTGAGCATGTTGCCGACGCAAGCCGCCAGCACCGCACCCAAGCCCACAGCCAGGCCGTACAGCGCGTGCGGCCGTGCGCCGGTGGCGCCGATCTCCGGCCAGAACACCATCACCACGCCGACCACGCCGCCCAGCGCTGCCAGCAAAAAGCGCTGGCTGACGCGCTGGCCAAAGGCCCACCAAGCGCCGATGGCGTTGCCGAACACCATCAGCGCAAACAGCACCGCCACCAAGCCCGAGGGGATGAAGCGCTCGGCCTCGTACACCGCCCAGTAGTTGCCGCCGTACTGCACGATGCCGGCCAGCAGCACCGTGGCGTGCACACGCAGCGGCAGCTTCAGGCTTTGCCCTTGGTGGCGGGTGATGAGCGCCAGCAACAAAGAGGCCAGTGCAAAGCGCCAAGCCACCGAGTTCAGCACCGGCACGGTGCCCAGTTGGTACAGGATGACGTGCCAGGTGCTGGCCCAAATGAGCGTGGGCACCAAGAAGAGGATCCAGGTCGGCATCAGCTGCTGCGCTTCATGGTGGCCAGCAGCAAGCCCGCGCCCACGAACAGGCCGCCGAACACGCGGTTCATGAGGCGGATCTTGCGCACATCACGCAGCTGGCCCAGCACCTTGGCGGCCAAGGCGGTGTAGCCGCCCATCACCACCAGGTCGGTGAAGCCGAGCGTGGCGGCGATCACCAGGTACTGCGGGGCCAGCGGCTGCGCCAGGTTCAAAAACTGCGGCACCACCGCCAGCAAAAACACCGTCCCCTTGGGGTTGATGGTGTTGATCATCCAGCCGCGCAGCACCAGGTCGCGCCGGCGGGCGCGCGGACCTGCAGGCAAACCGTCTTGCTCCGCCACCAAGGGTCGCGCCGGCGCTCGCCACTGCTGCACGCCCAGGTACACCAGGTAAGCCACGCCGGCCCACTTGATCAGGCTGAACAAGGTGGTGGAGGTGGCCACCAGCGCGCCCAAGCCCACGCCCACCAGCAGCACCTGCGTCCAGATGCCCAGGATCAGCCCGGCGGTGGTCCAGTAACCGCGCCGGAAGCCGTGCTGCAGCCCGCTGCCCATGGCGGCCACTGCCCCCGCGCCGGGGCTCAGGCTGATGGCCCAGGAGGCGGCGAAGAAGGCGATCCAGAGGTGCAGGTCCATGGGGGTGCTGACGAACAGAGGACTGCCATTCCACCATGCACCCCAGGGCTACAGTTCGCCCCCCGCTTGGGACAGGTTGGATGGCATGGAAGCTTTTTGGGTATCGACCGGCGTGGTGGCGCTGGGTGAGATGGGTGACAAGACGCAGCTGTTGGCGATGCTGCTGGCCACCCGCTTCCGCCGGCCCATGCCCATCATCTGGGGCATCTTGGTGGCCACCTTGCTGAACCACGCGCTGGCCGGCGCCGTGGGCCACGCGGTGGCGCAGCTGTTGGGGCCCACGGCCTTGCGTTGGATCGTGGGGCTGTCCTTCATCGCCATGGCCGCTTGGATGCTGGTGCCCGACAAGCTCGACGACGCCGAGGCCGATGCGGCCAAGGGCCATTGGGGCGTGTTCGCCACCACCTTGGTGGCCTTCTTCTTGGCCGAGATGGGCGACAAAACCCAGATCGCCACCGTGGCCCTGGCGGCCCGCTACGAAGCCTTTGTGGCGGTGGTGGCGGGCACCACGCTGGGCATGATGCTGTCGAACGTGCCCGCCGTGTTTTTCGGCGACGCGCTGTCCCGGCGCTTGTCCATGCGCCTCGTGCACGGCATGGCCGCGGCGCTGTTTTTGGTGTTGGGCTTGCTGACCCTGTTCAACGTGGGCAGCTTGTTCTGAGCGGAGCCCGGCTCAGCGCGTCAGCTTGTGGGCTGGCACCAGCTCGTGGCTGCCGTGCAGTTGCACCACTTGCTCGCCACCGCGGATGACCACCGCCGCCACCTTGTGCGGCTTGCCCATGTAGTGCACCGCGTCGCCGGTGCGCAGCGGCGGTGGCACGGGTGGCAGCTCGATGCGGCGCACCACGCGCGGGTCCAGCCGGCCCTTGCTCTCGGAGTTGATGCGGGCCATCAGTTCCGGCCGGTCCTTGGCCATCCACTCGAAGGTGGCTTGCAGCGTTTTCTTCAGGTCGTCCGCGCTGAAAGGCTTCTTGAGCAAGAAGCGTGAACCAGCGGCGCGGGCCTGGGCCTCGATCTCAGGCGTGACCGTGAAGCTCATGAAACCGACGTGGCATTGCGGGGCCTGATCGCGCAGTTGCTCGTACAGCGCCACACCCGTGATGTCAGCCCGGCCGAACCAGTCGGTGATCAGGAAGTCGGGTGGGTTGACGAAGCCTTCGGCCAACGCCGAACCGGTGTCGCTGCAGCAGTGGATCAGCTCCGGGGCGAAGCCATACCCCTCCAGCAGCCGGCGCGCAAACACCTGCACGCCATCCAAAGGGTCCACCACCAAAAACCGCAACCGAACTGCTTCTGCCATCACCGCCCTTAAAGCCATCCAACTGTTGCCCCCCAGCGGCGAGCCAACCCGGAATTATTGGGGATCTGGTGCCCCAGTGCTCGGTTGCAAGGCCGCTCGTTGCTGTGAAATCAGTCGCCAAAAGCGCGGCTCCAGGCTGGCGGCAAAGTTCACCCGCATGTGTGTGCCGCTGCGGCGGGTGGGGCTGAACAGGTGCTCGGGCGCGATGCGGTAGCCCATCGGCGCCAAAGCCAGCGCCAACTGCGCCGTGTCCATGCCGGTGTCGACCCACCCAAACAGGCCCGCCGGCGGCGCCGCAAAGCGGCAGCCTGCACCTTCGGCCAAGCGCTGGCAGCGGGTGCGCGCCAGCGCCAACTGGGCGTTGACCCGCTCCGCATGCCGGCGCAGCGCCCCGCGCGCCAGCAACTGGGCGATGGCGCGTTCGGTCAGCGGCGGGCTGCACAGCTGCTGCACCAGCTTGGCGGCAGCCAGCCGCTCGATCAAGGGCTGCGGCCCGGCCACATAGCCCACGCGCAGGCCGGCGCCCAGCATCTTCGAGAAGCCGCTCACGTACAGCGTGCGGCGCAGGCCATCCAACGCCGCCAGGCGCGGCTGGTGAGCGGGCGCGAAGGTGGCGTAGGTGTCGTCCTCCACCACCAAGCAGCCGCTGGGCTCGGTCAGCCGCAGCACCTCGTGGGCCTGCGCCAAGCTCAAGGAGTTGCCGGTGGGGTTGTGCAGCACGCTCACCGTCACGTACAGCTTCGGCCGGTGCTGCTGCAGCAACTGGTTGAGGTGCCCTAGGTCGGGGCCGTCGGCGCCACGCGGCACCGGCAGCAGCCTCAGCCCGGCGTTCACCAGCCGCGCGTACTCCACCGGCCAGCCGGGGTCGTCGACCAGCACGCTGTCGCCCGGCTGGGCCAGGGTGTGGCCGATCAGGTCCAGCGCATGGGTGGCGCCCACGGTGGTCAGCACATGGGCAGGCGTGGTGTGGATGCCGATGTCGGTCAGGCGCTGTACCAGCAGCTCGCGCAGCAGCGGGTCGCCCTCGGGCTGGCCGTAGCGCAGCAGCAGCGCGTCTTGGTTGGCGGGCGAGTCGCCCTGCGCCAGCACCTGCCGCAGCGCCTGGCGCACCAGGCCGGCATCGAAGTAGTGTGCCGGCAAGGTGCCATGCGCCGGGCCCACGCCCGCGTCGCTGTCCATCAAGCTGCGCATCAGCGTCAAGGTATCGAACGGGTTGGGGGCGGTGCTGCTGCGCGCTGGCGTGGCTTGGCGCGCGGTGGCGGGGCTGCGCGGCTCGCGCACGAAGAAGCCTTGCTTGTGGCGGGCTTCCACCAAGCCCAGCGCCTGCAGTCGGTCGTAGGCGGCCACCACCGTGCTGGGGCTGACGCTGCGCTGCCGCGCGGCTTCGCGCACCGAGGGCAGGCGGGCGCCTGGCAGGGCCAAGCGCTGCTCGATGCGTTCGGCCCACTCTTGCGCCATGCGCTCGGCCAGGCCGCGTGCTGTACCGGTTTGAGCAGGCATACAGATGTGTTTTCTGTGTGGTGATCTGTATGGGTACTGTATGGCTTGATCGCCCTAGAGTGGCAGCATGACATCGCGTCCCCCCTCCGTTCCGCTGCGCGCCTGGGTGCTGGCCCTGCTGGGGGTGCTCGCCTTCGCCTTGAGCGTGCCCATGACCCGCTTGGCCACCGGCAGCGCCGAGGCGCCGGGCCTGCCACCGCTGGTGGTCGGCATCGGCCGCGCGGTGGTGGCGGGCAGCTTGGCGGCGGTGTACCTGCTGGCGGTGCGCGCGCCCTGGCCCAGCGCGGCGCAATGGCGCTGGCTGCTGGCGATGACGGTGGGCGTGGTGTTCGGCTGGCCGGTGCTGCTGGCGGTGGCCGTGCGCGAGGTGGACGCCGCGCACGCCAGCGTGCTGTCGGGGCTCTTGCCCCTGGCCACCGCCGGCATGGCAGTGCTGCTGCTGCGCGAGCACGCGCCGCTGCGCTTCTGGCTGTGGGCGCTGGCCGGCTTGGGCCTGGTGCTGGGCTACGCCGCGCTGCAGGGCGCCGGCCGCTTGGTGGCCGCCGATGGCCTGCTGCTGCTGGCCGTGCTGCTGGCCGCCAGCGGGTACGTGGCGGGCGCGCGCCTGGCGGGCCAAATGCCGGCCGAGCAGGTCATCAGCTGGGGCGTGGTGATGTGGCTGCCGCTGACCGTGCCACTGTTTTGGGCGCTGTGGCCCGCTCAGGCCCAGGCCGTGGCTTGGCCGCACTGGGCCGGCTTTGCTTACGTCGGGGTGGTCTCCAGTTGGCTGGGGTTTTTCGCCTGGTACCGCGCGCTGGCCTTGGGCGGCGCCCTGCGCGTGGGGCAGGT
>CAZAIR010000132.1:0-7738 GCA_964485225.1 uncultured Burkholderiaceae bacterium | reverse complement strand
ACCACCGCCGCCTCGTGCTTGAACTGGCCCATGGCCTTCAGCGGCTGGGCGTTCGACACGCCCGTGCCTGGCACCTCGAAAACGAAACCGTGCGGCTTCTCCAGCGTCAACCGCTGGCCCTGGTGGGTGATGCGTTCACCCTCGGGCGTCACGATCTCCTCGCAGCTCAGCCAGCTGCCCCAGGGCGTGGTGCCGCCGGCGCAGTTCACCAAGGTGCCAGACAGCGAGCCGCGCGCTTCCAGCATGTGGCCCTTGGCGCGGTCGTAGCGCAGGGTCACCGTGCCGCCGCTGCACGGCGCGTTGTAGTGGGAGCTGGCCGGCCCGAAGCCGCCCGAGAAGGCGCGCACCTCGTGGTTGCGCACCAGCGTGAACACCTCGCCCTGCACAGCCACGATGCCCATGCCATCGGCCGCGCCGGGGATGGTGCCGCCGTTGCTCAAGGGTTCGGTGATCCAGCCAAACGTGCGGTAGCTGAAGCCCTCCGGCAGCATCAGCAGCGGCAAACCTGTGGTGCCGTCGGCCACCGGGCGCAGCGGCCCGTAGCCGGGCGCGCGGGCCGCCGTGGCCGCGCCTTGCGCGCGAGCCGCGAAGGCCATGGCCAAAGGGCTCAGGGCGGCAGCAGCAGCGGCGCCCTGGAGCCACTGGCGGCGCGAGGACGACTTCAAGGAATCGGCATGGGGCGGCATCGCGATCTGGTCCGTTGACTGAACACGAGCCCATTCTGGCTGGGCGCCCGCCGCACGCCGCAACCGGCGACCCAAAGCGGGCGCCGGTCAAAGGCTTATGGGGTCGCCCCAGGCCTTCACTTGATCCAGTCGCGGTCTTTCAGCTCGTCGTAGAGCGACGTGGCCAGCTTGGTGTGCACGGCGAGGCTCGGGTGCACGCCGTCAGCGAACATCGACTTGGTGGCGTCCACGGCCGGGTTGATGAAGGGGCTGCCCAAACCGCGGAAGCAAAACAAGGCCGAATTGCCCAGGTTGGCGGGGACGCTGCACACCGGCACGTCGCGGTTGTTCAAGCCCGTGGCGGCAGGGTCGTCGTAGAGGACATCGGCAAAACGGCCGGCGTCGAACAGCAGGGCCTGCGTGGTGTCGGGGAAGGCAGCGGCGAAGTCGGCTTTGAAGCGGGTGTTGAAGGCCACCGAAAAAGCGTCCAACAGCGGCCGTTGGCCCGAGGGGTTGGCCACACCCAGCGGGGTCTTGGCCAAGTTGGGCAGGGTCATGCCCACGAGGCGGCGTGCACCGGCAGCTTGCAGGCGCTTCATCTGCACCACGGCCTCGGCAGCGGCTTGCTCCAGGCGCGGGCGGTAGAGGGCGATGACGTCGTTGAAGATCGCAGTGCGTTCGGCGTCAGTCAGCGCACGGCCCGCCGCAGTCTGGGCGGCCGTGACACGGGTTGCGATCTCGGCCAAGGCCAGGTTGCGGTTGGCCAGCACGTCGTTGGCACCGGCCCAAAAGAACACCAGGTCGGTCGGCACGAAGTTGCCTTTGGCCAAGGCGCGTGTGATCTGTGTGGTGGCCGGCACCGTGGCACTGGATGTGCAAACGCCGTTCACGGGCCCGCAGCCGATGCCGGCCGGGTCGGTCACACGGGCGCCCCCTTGGGCGTAATTGGTAGCCGTTGGCGTGGTCACCAAAGCATTGGTGGCCGCCAGGGGGCTGGCAGGTCCCCACTCGAAGCGCTCGTTGGTGATGCTCAAGCCCAAACGCGCGGCCAGGGCTTCGGGCCAAACCTGGCCGGGGCTGTCCGTGAACTTACCAACAGGAGCCGCCACAAAAGCCGGGTTGACCTGGCTGGCCAACAACTGCTGCACGGCGCGGGTGTAGGTGCCGCTGTCGCTCAGGCTGTCGCCGAACACCACCAAGCGGCTGGTTTGCTGGACCTCGGGTGCGGGCGGGGTGGGGTCGCCGCCGCCGCAAGCGGCCAACAGCAGCAAGGCGGACAACTGGAGGGTGGTTCTGAGCTTCATGGCAATTCCTCTAGGCAGCAAGCGGCAGGGGCCCCGGCGCGGATGGTTGCGTCGCGGGGCCGGTGTGGTCCGTCAGTCGTTGGCCACGCCCATCAAGGCGTCGCGGGTGCCAGCGCGGATGCGCGGGCCGATCCACACCTTCATCAACAGGGGGTAGAAGCGCTCGCCCACGATGGGCTCGCTGACACGCTCACCGTTGACGCGGGCTTCGGTGGATTTGGTGGCGGGCAGGTAATCCAGCGTCAGCACATCACCCTTGGGCAAGCGCGTGCGCGAGCCAAACACACCGCCCATGCCGGCAATCTGAAGCACGTTGGCCTCGACCTCACCGGGGGCAGCGTTCTGGCGCAGGCGGTCGAGCAAGGCGTTGGAGAGGTCCCGGCTCGACAGGTCGCGCAAGGCCACCATGCGCAGGCGCTTCGGACCTGGCATGGCCAGCGCAGCGGCCACATCGGTGGTCTTGCTGGGCAAGTAAAGACCCACGGCCGTGGCACGGGTGGACAAGATGTTGGACACGCCAGCGCCGTTCAACACCAAGGTTTGGCCGCCCACCGAAGCGGAGGTGGTGAACTCCATACCCGCCACGAGCACAGAGGCGGATGCACTGGTTTGCGCCAAGGCCGGGCGTCCCAGGGCCGTCAGCGACAGCACCCCCAGCAAGGCGATGCGACGGTTCAGTTCAGCATTCAACACAGCTTGGCTTGCACGCATGGTCCTCATTCCCCCACCCGGAAGTTGGCACGCAGCCAGAAGGCCGTGCCCTCTGGACGGTTACGGCCGTTGAACTCGCGCAGCACCTTGGCGTCGACGAACAAGCGACCGTCCTCACTGGTGAAGCTCACCACCGGGCCCAGCGCAAACATGCGCGCTTTACCGCAGCGGCTGGCCACCGGGTCCGCGCAGCGGTCGGCCGTGGTTTGCAAGTTCACATAGCCCTGCAGGCCCACGCGCCAAGCGTCGTTGACGGTGTAGTTGGCGCTAGCGTCCGCAGCCAGGTATTGCCCGCTGCGGTTACCGGTGTCGCGGTTCTCACCGTTGATCGAGTAGGTGGCACGCACGCCCAAGGCCACGCCGTTCTCGAAGGAGTAAGCCCCCAGCAGCATCGGACGCAGGGTCCAAAAATTGCCAGCGCCGGTGTTGAACTCGCGGTCGGCGTCGTAATCGCCCGTGGGCGCCACCACCCCGAGGCCGATGGCATAGCGGTAGGTGTCGGTTTGCCAGTCGACGTAAGGCATCACCTCCGTGTCGCCCAAGCCGTGACGCTTGCCAGAGACGCGGCTGCTGATCAGGTTCAAGCGCTCGTTCACCAGCCCTTGCACGCCGGTCGACAAGCTGCTGGGGAAACGCGCGCGAAGACGGATTTGCTGGTCCACCTCGGCAAACGGTACGGTCAGCGAAACGCCAAACTTGCCCTCGCCCAGCCGGATCTCGCTCAACCACGTGGCGCGGGCCACCACCACCGTGGCGCGGATGCGGGCCTGGCGCTCCACATCCAACGGGCCCACCAAGGTGTCTTCGGTGCGCATGGCCGGGGCCCGCCCTGCCTCATCGCGCAGCTTGTCTGCCCGGTAGTGGTTCAACCACACTTGGCCGTACCAACCCGGAAACTGAGGTGCCGTGACCTCCGAGGCTGGCGCACCGTTCAGTGCGCGCAGCGACGTGCCCTCCGTGGCGTGCCCCGCCGCACACAGCGCGCCCAACAACAGCACAGCCCCTACCCGCTTGTCAAACCCTTGCATCGTGTGTCCCCTGGGCGCATCAACCACACCCAAAGACGCAGGGTGCCACACAAGCCGATGCACGGGCCAGGGCTGCGTAACCAGGGTTGATACGGAGTGCAGGGGAGCGGGAACTTTGCTCAGCGCCCTGCACATTTCGCTCACCGTCGGTGGCCCAATCGCAACAGCAAAGCCGCGCAGACTCCACTCGCCAGGTCAGCGTTTCAAGCGCTCGTTCTGCGGAAACATCGCCCGCCGCGCCTCGTCGTCCATCTCCGCCTTGAAGGTGTGGCGGTCTTTCAGCGCCACCGCGCGCTGCGCGGCTGGGCGGTCGTTGATGGTGTCGAGCAAGCGCTTCACGTTGGGCAAGTGTTCCCACAGGCCATCGCCCAGTGCATAGGGCACCGAGCGCGCCCAGCCCCACACGGCCATGTCCACCAGCGAGTAATCGCTGCCCACCATCCAGGTTTGCTGGCCCAAGCGCGCGTCCAAGATCTTCCAGTGCCGCCAGGCCTCGAAGTCGTAGCGGTTCAGCGCGTAGTCCTTGGGCTCCGGCGCCACGTGGCGGAAGTGCACGCACTGCCCGGTGTAGGGGCCGATGCCAGAGGCCACGAACATCAACCAAGACAGCATCGCGCCCCGCTCAGCGGCGGGCGTCAAGAACTGCCCTGTCTTCTCGGCCAGGTACAGCAGGATGGCATTGCTGTCGAACACCGTCGTCTCGCCATCCACCAGCACCGGCACCTTGGCATTCGGATTCAGCGCCGTGAAGGCCGGCGCGTGCTGCTCGCCCTTGCGCGTCTCGACCGGGATGGGGTCGTAGGCCAAGCCGGCCTCTTCCAGGAACAGCGCCACCTTCATCGGGTTGGGGGCGAGGGAGTAATAGAACTTGAGCATGGCTGTGGCTTTTGCGTGGCTGTAAACGGGCACAGCAATTGTGGGACGCCACGAACCACAAAGGCATTGGCCCTGGGGTGTTGGATGCGGCGCTGCCGCAGCTTCATGGCGCCGCTCCACTTCGAGTGGCCGTCGGCGATGCGGGTGTGTCGCCCTTGGCGCTGATTCGGCGCGCGGTGCGTCGCGCACCGCGAGTCGACGGTCCTCAGGCCGGCCAGCGCATCTGTGCCTGCAGCCCCCCGCCTTCGCGGTTGCGCAAGCGCAAGCTCACGCCCATGTCTTGCGCCAACTGGCGCGCGATGTAAAGCCCCAAGCCAGCGCCGCCACGCGCACGGTGGCGCGAGCTGTCAACGCGCACGAAGGGCTCGAACACGGCTTCCAGCAAATCGGGCGCAATGCCGGGACCGTCGTCGTCGATGTCCACACGCACCGCACCGTCCACACGGTGCAGGTGCAGGCGCGCGGTGTCGCCGTAGCGCAGGGCATTGCCCATCAAGTTGTCCAGCACGCGACGCAGGGCCAGGGGGTGTGCGGGCACGCGCCAATCGCCCTCACCCTCCCCTTCATCGGCCGTCAGGCTGACGGCTTGGCCGAGATCGGCGGCGTCGTCCACCACGGCCTGCAGCAGGGCCTGCAGGTCCACGGTTTGGAGATGCTCGCGGGCGGTGGCGCTGCGGGGCCGGAAGACGGAGAGCGCGGTGTCGATGAGCTCGTTCATCTCGGCCACATCGGCCACCGCCTGCTCGCGCAGGCGCTCGCCGTCGGCTTGGGTTTCCAGGCGCATGCGCAGCCGGGTGAGCGGGGTGCGCAGGTCGTGCGAGATGGCCGCCATCATCAGGGCCCGGGCTTCGAATTGCTGCTGCAGTTGCGCAGCCATGGCATTGAACTCGGTGGCGAGTTGCTGCACCTCGCGCGTGCCGCTGCGGTGCTCGATCTGTGGCGCCGGCCTGCCAGCGCGCAAAGCCTCGCCCAACTGGGCGGTGGCCGAGCCCAAGCGGCGCAAGGGGCCGCTGAGCCAACGCCCACCCAACCAGGCGGCCAGGCCGATGACCAACAAGCGCACGCCGTAATCCAAGACCAAGGCCGACCACGGTAAGCCCTGGCCCTGGCCCAGCGCGCCCATGGGCGGCAGCGAGGGGAACACGGGCAGACCGGGGCGGGCCATGGGGGGCATCACCGGATCGGCCGCGCCGCTGGCGGGATGGGCATGGGCGGGCTTGGCGGGCCGGGTGCCCACCACCACGCCAAAGGCCAGCATGTGGCTGACCACCAGGGTGACCCACATCAACCAAGCCAAGCGCTTGGGCAGGGTGTCAAAGAGGGGGGTGATCCAGCGTGTCATCGGCGGCCGTTCTCAAACCGGGTCGTTCCAGCTGCCTGGGGCCACATCGGCGTCCAGGCTGTAGCCCTCGCCGCGCACGGTGCGCAGCAAGGGGGCGGCGGCGCGGGCGTCGTCGCCCAGCTTGCTGCGCAAGCGCGAGACCGCGAGGTCGATGCTGCGGTCGCTCACTTCGGCGCCGTCAGCCCGCGTCATGTTGAGCAGGGTCTCGCGGCTCAGCACGCGGCGCGGGCTTTTCAGGAAGGCGCTGAGCAAGCGCTGCTCGGCGCTGGACAGCGACAGCACCGTGCCATCGGGGTCCAGCAGCACACGGCGCTCCCGGTCGTAGCGCCAGCCCGGCCCGAAGGCCTGCAGCCGTGCGGTGCTGCTGCGGTCGCCCTCGCGCACGCGGCGCAGCACGGTGCGCAGGCGCGCCACCAGCTCGCGCGGCTCAAAGGGCTTGGGGAGGTAGTCGTCCGCGCCCATCTCCAGGCCCAGCACACGGCTGGCCGGGTCGCCGATGGCCGACAGCATCAACACCGGCAGCCCGCGCTCGCGCAGCCATGGCAGCAGGGCCAAGCCGTCCTCGCCGGGCAGCATCAAGTCCAGCACCACCACATCGAAGCGCGCGCGCGCCACGCAGCGGCGCATGGCCGCTCCATCGGCGGCCGTGGTGACGCTGAAGCCAAAGCGCTGCAAGTAGTCCTGCACCGTTTGGCGGATGGTGGCGTCGTCATCGACCACCAAACAATGAACCGTGGCCATGGCCGGGCTGGATGCGGAGGTTGTGGGATTGCTCATGCCCGTAGCTTAGGCAGCGCAGAGGGTGAGCGTTTCTCGGGCGTGCCCGAGCGACGCGTCCAGAGGCGTCCGATCTAGGCGCAAAGCACAGCCGTAGCTCGGGCTACGGCGCGCATTTGCAACGACGAGCGGGCGACTTGGGATGTGGCGAGCGGGCATGAGCGAGAGACTCTCGCCCTCTCAGGCCGGCACACCCACGGTCAGGCTGGCCGTGAAGCCGTTCGCCAGGTCCCCGCTCATGCTGGCCAGCTGCTGGGTCACGCCATCGCGGAACACCATGTCGGTGGCGAAGCTGATGGCTGCAAAGTTGGCCCGGCTGGCGCTGTAGCCCTCGGCGCCGTTGTAGATGCTGCCGGCGATATCGGTCGGGAACGCCAGCTGCGATGTGCGGATGCGGTTGGCAAAGCTGGTGGCCTGCGCACTGTTGCGGAACACCTCGAAGTGCATGTGCGGCACCCGCCCGTCATAGCAGCCGGGGAAGATGGTGGTGAAGCTCAAGCGCCCATCGGCCCCGCTCACTTGCACCGCGCGCAAGTAGTTCTCGCCCGTCACCCCGCTGCTGTAGAGGCTGTAACGCCCCTCACGGTCGCAGTGCCAGAGGTACACGGCGTGATCGGCCAGGTTCGCACAGCCCCCGTTGGTGTTGACCAGTTGCAGGTTCACGGTGAGCGGCACGCCCGCCGCCACACCGGTGGCACCGGCAATGGAGCTACGCATGTCGCGCCGCACGATGCCAGCCAGGGCCAATGCGTTGGCCACTTGCCCGCCCACCGTGTTGCTGCCATCGGCCGGGTAAGGGCCTGCGGTTTCCTCGGGGATGGCGACGCAGCTGCCAGTGCCGCCACCGCTGCTGCCGGTGGTGCTCGGGCTGGCGTCGGCAGCGCCGCCGCCGCAACCTGCAAGGCTCAGCCCGGTGCCGGCGGCCAACCCAAGCCAACGCCGGCGGCTCATCCGCTGCTTTTGGATGGCGATCAAATCGGCCAGCAAGCCGGCATCGTGTGAAGGGCTGGCGGTGTCAGGGTGAGGCATGTTGGG
>CAZAIR010000131.1:0-7758 GCA_964485225.1 uncultured Burkholderiaceae bacterium | reverse complement strand
AGGTGGTGGTGGTGAACGACAAGTTCGGCATCCGGCTGACCGACATCGTCACGCCGTCGGAGCGCATGCGGCGCCTTTCCAAGGGGCAGTAAGCCCCGAAAAGACCCGCTGAAGGGCCGCAAAAGCGGCCTTTTCGCCTTGGGGCGGCTGCCCACAATGGGCCGCATGACCTCCTCCTCATGGCTGCCCGCCCTCTGGTTTTTGCTGATCCTGGCGCTCATCCCCTTGGCGCTGTGGCTGCTCAAGCGATCGCCCGTGCAGGGTGGCCTGTTGCAGCGCGGCACCAAGGTGGTGGGCAGCACCTACCTGGGGCCCGGCCAGCGCTTGCTGACGGTGGAGGTGGGCGAAGGCGAGGCCCGCCGCTGGCTGCTGCTGGGCGCCACGGCACACCAAATCAACCTGCTGACCGAGTTGCCGCCGCAAACGCTGCCCACGCCTGAGGTGCCCAGCTTTGCCAAGCTGCTGCAGCGCGCACGCGGGGGGTCGACATGAAACGGCTTTCGCTGGCCGCCGCATTGCTGCTGGGCACGGGCGCAGCCTGGGCGCAAACGCAGGGCAATTTGCCCGTCTTGATCGGCCAAGGCGCGGGGGGCAACAGCTACTCGGTGCCCATCCAGACCCTGCTGTTCTTCACCGCGCTGGGCTTCTTGCCAGCGGTGCTGCTGATGATGACGGGCTTCACCCGCATCGTGATCGTGTTGAGCCTGATGCGCCAGGCGCTGGGCACGCAGGCTGCGCCGCCCAACCAAGTGATCATCGGCCTGAGCTTGTTCCTGACCTTCTTCGTCATGAGCCCTACGCTGGACCGCGTTTACACCGAGGCTTGGCAGCCCTACAGCACGGGGCAGATCGACTTCACGCAAGCGATAGAGCGGGCCCAAAAGCCGATGCGCGGCTTCATGCTCAAGCAAACCCGCCAAAGCGATCTGGCGCTGTTCGCCAAGCTGGCCAAGGTGGACCCCAGCGTGAAGCCCGAGGACGTGCCGTTCCGCGTGCTGGTGCCGGCCTTCGTCACCAGCGAGCTCAAGACCGCCTTCCAGATCGGCTTTCTGATCTTCATCCCCTTCCTGGTGATCGACATGATCGTCGCCAGCGTGCTGATGAGCCTAGGGATGATGATGCTGTCGCCCGTGCTGGTGGCCCTGCCCTTCAAGCTGATGCTGTTCGTGCTGGCCGACGGCTGGAACCTCTTGATCGGCTCTCTTGCTGCCTCTTTTGCGATTTAGCGGAAAGCTGACCATGGACGCTCAACAAGTCTTCACCTTCAGCCAGCAAGCCCTGTGGGTGTTGCTGATGGTGGCTGCCCCCATCCTCGGCGTGATCCTGGTGGTGGGCGTGCTGATCTCGGTGCTGCAAGCCGCCACCCAGATCAACGAAACCACGCTCTCGTTCGTACCCAAGATCTTGGCCGCCGTCGCCACCCTGGCGGTGGCGGGCCCGTGGATGATCACGCAGTTGGTGGAGTACATCCAACGCATGCTGCAGGCCATCCCCTCAGCAGTGGGCTGAACCATGATCGGCTTCAGCGAGGCCGAGATCCTGGCCTGGCTCAACCCCATCCTGTGGCCTTTCATCCGCTGCCTGGCGCTGTTCGCCGGCATGCCGCTGTTCAGCCAGCGCAACGTGCCGATGTCGGTGCGCGTGGGGCTGGCCCTGTTCTTTGCCGTGGCCGCCCAGCCCTCGCTGCCGCCCATGCCGGTGCTGCCGCTCGACAGCCCGCCGCTGCTGGTGATGTTGGTGGTGCAGCAGCTGCTGATCGGGCTGTCGATGGGCTTTGCGGTGCGCCTCGTGTTCGCGGCGCTGGAGTTCGCGGGCGAGTTGATCGGCTTGCAGATGGGCCTGAACTTCGCGGGCTTCTTTGACCCCGCCACCGGCAGCCAGGGCACAGCCAGCGCGCGCTTCTTTGGCACGCTGGTGGCTTTCCTGTTCATCGTCACCAACGGTCATCTGCTGCTGATCCAGGCCCTGGCGCAAAGCTTCCACGCCTTCCCCGTGGGGCAGGAGCCGTTTGCCTTTTTGCGCGCGGCGCAGCCGCAGGTGTGGGGCGCGGAGATCTTCCGCATCGGCCTGTGGGTGGCACTGCCGGTGCTGGCCCTGCTCTTGTTCGTGAACCTGGTGCTGGGGGTGATCTCGCGCGTGGCACCGCAGCTCAATGTGTTCAGCATCGGCTTCCCGATCACGGTCAGCGTGGGCCTGCTTGGCATGCTGGCCACCTTGCCCTTGATGCAAACACCACTGGCCGTGGCCCTGGAGCGATTGCTGGGCGGCTTCAACTGAAGCCACCCGACGCCGGTCAAGCCCCGGCGCTGCAGTAGGTGTTCTTGCCGCGGCGCTTGGCGGCGTACATCGCGGCATCGGCCGCTGCCAGCAACGCAGGGCCGTCATCGGCGTTGTCGGGGCAATAAGCAATGCCCACGGTAGCGCCCACCGGCACCACCGCACTGCGCACGCTCAGCGGCGCCGACACCACGGCAATCAAGCGCTCGGCCAGGTGCTCGACCTGATGCGGGTCGGTCACATGGCGCACCAGCAGCGCGAACTCGTCGCCGCTCAGGCGGAACAAGGTGTCGGCCGCGCGCAGCACATGGCCCATGCGCTGCGCCACCACCGTCAGCACTTCGTCGCCAGCGGCATGACCCAGCGTATCGTTGACTTGCTTGAAGTTATCCAAATCGATGAACAACAAGGCCAAGCGCTGGTGCTGCTGGTGCGCCTCCACCACCTGTCGCTCCAGCTCCAGCTCGAAGGCCCGGCGATTGGGCAAGCCGGTCAGGGTGTCGCGGTGCGCCAGCTGCCGGAACTGCTGTCCGGTACGCTGCTCTTGGCGCAACTGGTCGTTCAGGTCCTCGTGCCAGATTTCAATGCGACGCAGCAGCGCGTTGACGCGCTCGGTCAGTCGGCCCACCTCATCAGGCCGCACCACGGTGGCGCGCAGGCTGTAGTCCTGGCTGCGCGCCACGTGATCCGTGAGCGAGCTCAAAGCCATCAGCGGCGCCAATGCCTTGCGCTGCAGCCAACGCAGGGCCAGCACAGCGGTGACCAGTGTCAGCGCCAAGATCCCCAGGCCAGCCAAAGACAAGCGCAGCAGCGTGGCCTCCAAGCGCTCGAAGTCTTCGCGCCACACCAGCTGACCCAGCGTTTGGCCTTGATGCACCACCGGCCGCACCAGCACCAAGCCACGGGCACTGACGCTGAAAGCCGGTGCGTTGGCCGGCAACTCCGGGGCCACATAGCCGGGACGCAACCAGCTCACAAAAGGCTGGCCGCCCGGCAGGCGCACGCCGACGGACTGCACATCGGTACGACCGGCAAAGTTGTGCAGCATTTGCAGCGTGGCCATGCGGTCTTGGCTGGCCACACTGGCGGCCACATTCGCCGCCAGCACCTGCGACGACTGCTCAGCCAAGCGCACCTGATCGGCCCGCAAGCTCAGGTAGGCCACCACCGAGATGGCACCGCCGCTGAGGGCCAAAGCCAGGGTCAGTGCCAAGGCGCCCATCCACGCCAGCCGGCGCGACAAAGACTCGCGCTGGCCCCGCCACGCCAAAGCGCCGGCTACGAAGTGCGACTCGCGCCATACCGTGCTGGATGGCCCCTGGGTGCTCGCCGCACCATCGCCGTAACGGTCCTTCACGCGCGCCTGCCCTCAGCCCGCCACCAAACCGTTCCGAATGGCGTACAGCGTGAGCTCGGAGTTGTTGCTCAAAGCCAGCTTCTCCAACACCCGGGCGCGGTAGACGCTCACGGTTTTGGGGCTCAGCAGCAACTCTGTGGCGATGTCGCTCAGGCGCTTGCCTGAAGCAATCATGACCAGGGTCTGCAACTCACGGTCCGACAGCTTTTGGTGGGCTTGCTCGGGCTCGGGCGTGGTGAGGCTCTCGACCAGCATCTGCGCAATCTCGGGCGTCACGTACTTGCGCCCTTGTGCCACCGTGCGCACGGCAGCCACCAACTCGGCCGGATCGCCGCCCTTGTTGACGTAGCCAAAAGCCCCCGCGCGAAGGCTACGGATGGCGTACTGTTCCTCGGGGTACATCGACACCACCAGGGTGCGCAAGGTTTCGCCCGTGTCCTTCAACGACTGCAGCACATCCAGCCCACTGCGGCCGGGCAAGTTGATGTCGAGCACCAGCACATCGGCACTGCCCCCATCGCGCAGCCAAGCGCGCAGGCTGCCGTAGTCGGCCACCTCACCCACCACCTGCAAATCGCCAGCGTCGTTCAAGGTGTCGCGAATCCCGCGACGGATCAAGGCATGGTCATCACACAACAGCACGCGGGTCATGCGGCATCCTCCAACCAATCGGCATCGACAGCATCGGCCGTCACCAACGCCTGCAAGGGCATGGACAACAACAAGCGCGTGCCCTCCCCTGGGCGCGACACCACGTCCACCCAAGCCCCTACCGCCGCAGCGCGCTCTTGCAAGCCGCGCAGCCCGAAGCCCGTCGCCTCAGCCAGCGCTTCTGGCGCCATGCCGCAGCCGTCGTCGCGCACTTCAGCGCTCAAAGCGCCACCAGCCAACTGCACCTCCACCAACACAGCGCTCGCGCGCGCATGTTTGGCCACGTTGTGCAGCGCTTCCTGCACAAAGCGATACACCACCAGCGAGCGGTTCTCATCCAGCGGTGCCAGTCGCCCCGGCATGGCCAGGCGCACCGTCAAGCTCTCGTTGTGGCGCTCGAAGTGCTGCACCAGCCACTGCAGCGCCGCCTCCAGACCCTCTTGCAAGATGGGCGGCCGCAGGTTCTGCATCAAGCGGCGGCTGGCCTCGATCGCCAGGTCCAAAGTACCCAGGGCGCGCGCAGTGCGCTCAGCCCGCGCCTCGGCGGCCGCATCGGCCGCATGGCGGTGCAGCCAAGCCAGGTCGAACTTCAAGGCCGTCAGTGCGCTACCCACATCGTCGTGCAACTCTCGCGCCATGGCGGCCCGTTCGGCCTCCACCCGCACTTGCAGGTGTCGCGCCAGTTCCTGCAGCCTTTGCTCGGACACCCGCAAGGCCTGCTCAGACTGCAAGCGAAAACGCTGCGCCTCCGCCGCGCGGATGGCCTGCTGCAAAGCCGGCCCGAGTCGCGCCAACTTGTCCTTCAGCAAGTAGTCGGAAGCGCCCTCGCGCATCGCCGCCACCGCCGCCTCTTCCCCGATCTCACCCGAGACCAAGATGAACGGCAGTACCAAGCCGGACTCTTTCAGCCACCGCAACATGTCCAGGCCCGAGGCCGTGGGCAAGTTGTGGTCACAAATCACGGCGTCCCAGGGCTCTGCGAGCGCAGCCGCAAAGTCGGCCACGGTTTCCACCCGCAGCCACTCGGCCGCCATTCCGGCTTGGGCCACCAAAGCTTGCACGATCAGGTGGTCCACTTCCGCATCTTCAACGTGCAACAAGCGCAGGGGCTTGCCGGCGGCGGAGGGTTCGCTGGAGGGCGCTGGGATCAACATGCACGTCAGTATGCCCACCACGCTGTGCGCCCCAATGCGCCAAACGCCACAGCCCGAAGGGATTACCCTAGCCACGCCTGTGGACCTGTGCCACAGGCTTCGATTAGGCTAAGTGCCTGAAACAAGTGATCGGCATGTACGAACAAGCACGCCACACGCCAATGGAGAAGCGATGCAGGATTCCTCACCGCCCGACGACGCAGTGAACCTCGATGCAGGTAGCGCCGCCGTGGCAGACGTGCCGGACGCACCCGGCCTGAATCTGTTCTTGGCGGCCGAGTTGCAAGACAACCTGATGACGGTCACGCACGACCTCGACCGGCTGCTGCGCCTGCTGGAGGACGCAGGGGAGGCCCTCTCCCTGCACTTCTTCGCAGCCTCCGCCAAACTGCAAGACATGGCGCAAACCATCAATGCCGGCGGGCAGTTGCAGCCCGGCGCAATGGCTGGCGTGATGCAAGACATCGCCGGCGCCGTGACCGCAATGCAGTTCCAAGACATGTCGACGCAGTTGATCACCCACACCGGGCTGCGCATCCGTAGCTGCGCTGATCGGCTGGCCAACGACGCCTTCGGCGACGACGGCGACGGCGCAGCCGTGATCGAAGAAGCCCCGCTCCGCCCCAATCCTGTGACGCAAGACGAAGTCGACGCCGGCTCCGTCGAGCTGTTCTGATCCTTTTTATTTCGTTTTTGAACTGACCCTCGCCCGGAGAACACAAGATGCATTCCATCCTCGCCGTTGACGACTCCGCTTCGATGCGCCAAATGGTCGCGTTCACGCTGAAGAACGCCGGCTTCAACGTGGTGGAGGCCGTGGACGGCCAAGACGCCTGGGAGAAGGCCAGCCAGCGCGACTTTGACCTCGTGCTGACCGATCAAAACATGCCCCGCATGGACGGCATCAGCCTGGTGAAGAAGTTGCGCGAGAGCCCGAAGTTCAAGTCGACCCCGATCTTGATCTTGACCACCGAGAGCAGCGACTCGATGAAGCAGGCCGGTCGCGCCGCCGGCGCCACGGGCTGGCTGGTCAAGCCGTTCGATCCGGCCAAGTTGATCGAAGTGATCGGCAAGGTCATCAAATAAGCCAGGAGTTCACCATGGGTGAAATGACCAACGAAGGCTCCAACCTCGGCGCAGGCATTGACCTGAGCCAGTTCTACCAAGTCTTCTTTGAAGAAGCGGGGGAGAACCTGGACAACATGGAGCAGCTGCTGCTCAATGTGAACGTCGAGACGCCGGACGACGAGGAGATGAACGCCATCTTCCGTTGCGCGCACTCGATCAAAGGCGGCGCGGCCACGTTTGGCTTCAACGATGTGGCCGAGCTCACCCACATCATGGAAACCCTGCTCGACAAGCTGCGCCGCCACGAGCTGCAGCCCACGACGCAGATGGTCGACATCCTGCTGCAGTCGGGCGACGCCCTACGCGGCCTGCTGGCGCGGCATGCCGGCACCAGCACCGAGTTGCTCGATAGCACCGGCTTGGTGGCCAGCATCAAAACCCTCGTGGACGGCGGCACCCTGGAAGGCGCCACCGTGGCACCGGTCGTCAAGGCTGCGCCCAGCCCGGCGCCGGCCGCCGCTGTGCCCGACGATGGCAAGCGCCACCTGGAGTTGCAAGTTGGCCCCCTGAACGACCCCAAGCAGGCCGACAACTTGGTGGAGCTGTTCAAAGAAATCACCGATTTGGGGACCATCGAGATGCTGGACGGCGGCAAGGCCGCCGACGGCATGCGGCGATTCAAGGTGGTGACCAGCAGCAGCGACAACGACCTGCTGGACCTGTTCACCTTCCACGTGGCGCGCGAGCAAGTCAAGATCCTGCCGCTGAACCCGGGCTATGGCTTCTACGCCGGCTCACCCGGTGCGCCCAAGGCCGAAGCGCCACAAGAAGAGACCGGCTACGGCTTTTTCACAGATGCACCGGGCGCCCCAGGCTCCGCCGAACCAGCGCCCGAAGCCGCACCCAAGCCCAGCGTGGCTGTGGTGGCAGCACCCAAGGTGGCGCCGCGGCCAGAGCCCAAGGCGGCTGCCACCGCCGACCAATCCACCCTGCGGGTGTCGATCGAGAAGGTCGATCAGCTCATCAACTTGGTAGGCGAGCTGGTGATCACGCAAGCCATGCTGGCGCAGAACAGCCGCAACGTGGACCCGGCGCTGTACCAACAGCTCAACGCCGGTTTGGCCGATCTGGAGCGCAACACCCGCGACCTGCAAGAAGCCGTGATGTCGATCCGCATGATTCCCATGTCGGTCGTCTTCAACCGCTTCCCGCGCATGCTGCGCGACCTGGCCGCCAAGCTGGGCAAGAAGG
>CAZAIR010000130.1:5171-7775 GCA_964485225.1 uncultured Burkholderiaceae bacterium | reverse complement strand
TCGGGCGAGTTGCCGCTGCACCTGTTCTTGCCCAGCGGCGCGGGCCCGCACCCCTTGGCCGTGTTGCACCACGAGCGGCGCTTCTATACCGGCGAGTTCCCGCACTACCCGGCCATGACGGATGCGCTGCTGGCCCGTGGCTGGGCGGTGGCCGTGCCCTTGCGCATGGGCTATGGCCTGTTGAGCGGGGCGGGTGACCGAGAGGGCGTGAACTGCCGTCGGCCCACACCGGGCCGCGTGTTCTTGGGCACGACCGCCCAAGCCGCCGCGGTGTTGGAGGGCCTCAGCGCCCACGGCGCCCCTATCGACCGCGGACGCGTGCTGCACGTGGGCGTGGGCGTGGGTGGATTCGCGGCCCTGAGTGCCGCGCACTTGTCGCCCCAAGGTGTGGTGGGTGCCATCAACTTTGGTGGCGGTGTGGGCGCCTACCCCGAGCGCTTCCCCGGAGAACCCTGTGGCGTGAAGGAAACCCAGCGCCTGGTGTTGAGCCTCGGGCGCGCGGCTGCCCGCCAGGCCCAGCCCTTGTCCACCCTGTGGCTGTATGCCGCCAACGACCAGCACTTTGCACTGCACCACGTGCAGGCTTGGTTCCGTGCCTATTGGCAAGGTGGCGGGCGGGGCACTTTGCACCAGCTTCCCCCCTGGGGCGACGACGGCAACCGCTTGATGGCCGAAGGCCGCGAGCGCTGGCAGCCGCTGCTGGACGACTATTTGCAAGACCTGCCCGGCCCGTCGCGGCAGGGCTGAACCCCACGAGATCGATGTCCCTTTCTTCTGACCTGGCCGCACGCAGCCGCGCCGCCGTCTGGCACCCCTGCACGCAAATGGCCCGGCTTGACGCCGTGCCACCCATCCCCATGGTGCGCGGCGACGGCCCCTGGCTGATCGACGCCGACGGCCGGCGCTACTTCGACGCCACCAGCGCCTGGTGGACCAACCTGTTCGGCCACAGCGACGCGGGGCTGCAGCAGGCCATTGCGCACCAAGCCGCCACGCTGCCGCACGTGATGCTGGCGGGCTGCACGCACGAACCTGCCATCGAATTGGCCGAAGGCCTGAGCGCACTCACTGGCGGCGCGCTGGGCCATGCCTTCTACGGCAGCGACGGCGCCAGCGCCACCGAGATCGCGCTCAAGATGAGCGCGCACTTTTGGCGCAACCAAGGCCAGCCGCAGAAGTGCGAGTTCATCGCCCTGGCCGGTGGCTACCACGGTGAAACCTTGGGCGCGCTGTCGGTCACCGACGTGCCGATCTTTCGCGACGCCTACGCGCCGCTGCTGCGGGCTACGCACCTGGCGCCGGCGCTGCACGAGCCGGGCGCGCTGGCCGCCATCGAGCGCTTGCTCGTCCAACTGGACGGCCGCTGCGCGGCGCTGATCGTCGAGCCGCTGATCCAAGGCGCCAGCGGCATGCGCATGCACGGCCCCGAGGTGCTGCGCGCATTGCGGGTGCTGTGCACGCAGCACGGCGTGCACCTCATCGCCGACGAGATCGCCGTGGGCTGCGGGCGCACCGGCACCTTCTTCGCGTGGGAGCAGGTCGATGGTCAGCATTGGCCCGACTTCGTGCTGCTCAGCAAAGGCATCACCGGCGGCACGCTGCCGCTGTCGGTGGTGCTGACCACCGACACCGTGTTCAACGCCTTCTTGAGCCCCGACGTGGCGCGCGCCTTCCTGCACAGCCACTCGTACACCGGCAACGCCATCGTGTGCGCGGCCGCTTGCGAGGTGCTGCGGCGCTTCCGCGAGACCGACCTGCTGCAGCAACTGCCGCGGCAAACCCAAGCCCTGCGCGAGGCCTTCGCGCCCTTGGCGCAGCACCCGCGTGTGACCGCTCTTCGGCAGACGGGCATGGTCTTGGCCTTCGACGTGACCGAGCCCGGCGAGCGTTTTGCCGAACGCTTCCACCTGGCGGCGCGCCGCCACGAACTGCTCATCCGCCCCATCGGCAACACGGTGTACCTGATGCCGCCCTACCTAATCGACACGCCCACGGCGCAGTGGCTTTTCGAAGCCGTGCGCGCCACGCTGGACGAGGTGCTGACCAGTGCTTGATTACCTGCACCAGCAACTGGCTGAGCGCGAGGCCCAGGCGCTGACGCGCGTGCGGCGCCAAGCCAGCACGCCCGCCGCGCCGCGCCAGACCATCGACGGCCGGCCCATGCTGGCCTTTTGCTCGAACGACTACCTGGGCCTGGCCCAGCACCCCAAGGTGGTGGCGGCCTTGCAAGAAGGCGCGCGGCGCTACGGCGCGGGCAGCGGGGCCTCGCACCTCATCAGCGGGCACAGCGTGGCGCACCAGCAGCTGGAAGACCGACTGGCTCATCTGGTGTCGCCCTGCATTCCGGATGCGCGGGCGTTGAGCTTCTCCACCGGCTACATGGCCAACCTCGCGGCGGTGACGGCGCTGGGAGGGGAGGGCACCGACATCTTTTCGGAGCGCTTGAACCACGCCTGCCTGATTGACGGCGCGCGCCTGGCCCGTGGCGCTAAGCAGGTGTTCGGCAGCGTGGACGAACTGGCCGATCAACTGCGGGCCAGCACCGCACCGCGCAAGCTCATCGCCACCGACGCCGTGTTCAGCATGGACGGCCACTTGGCCCCG
>CAZAIR010000130.1:0-5071 GCA_964485225.1 uncultured Burkholderiaceae bacterium | reverse complement strand
CCGCCAGCGCTGGCGCACGCGCTGCTCACCAGCCTGGACCTGATCGAGGGCGAGGAGGGCGAGCGCCGCCGTGCACAGCTGGAGCTGCTGCAAGCGCAGTTGGTGGACGGCTTGCGGCCCTTGGCTGAAGCCCGCGGCTGGCAGCTGCCGCGCAGCGACACCCCCATCCAGCCGCTGATCGTGGGCGACAACCAAGCCGCGCTGGACCTTGCCGCCCGGTTGGATGCCGCCGGCATCCGCGTGCCCGCCATCCGCCCGCCCACCGTGGCACCCGGCACCGCGCGCCTGCGCATCACCCTGTGTGCCGACCACACGGCGGACGATGTGCAAACGCTCGTCGCCGCCTTGGCGTGACGGCATGGCGTTTTTCAAGAAGGAGCTTCCCGCCTTGAAGCGGCAGCGCGTGCGCTCACGTGCGCGCGGCCATGAACCTCAACTGGAAGCGCCCCCTCTTCTACCTGCTGATCCCCATTTGGGTGTTCTACGTGTTCTGCGGCTTCCCGCCGCCGCTGCCCCCGTGGCGGCCCGCGCGCGTGGAGCAAGAACAATCCGAACAATGGCGCGACGACAGCGCCGCCGCACCGCCCACCCGCACTGAGCCCGACCCCCCGACATGACCCGCCTCTTCTTCATCACCGGCACCGACACCGAGATCGGCAAGACCACCACCACCGCCGCACTCACCCACTGGGCGGCCGAACAAGGCCTGCGCGCCGCCGGCCTCAAGCCCGTGGCAGCGGGCCAAGACCTGGTGGATGGCCGTTGGGTCAACGAAGACGTGCTGGCCCTGCACGCTGCGCAGCGCGCGGGTTTGACCTTGGAACAGGTCGGCCCCATCCAGCTCAAAACCCCCTGCGCCCCGCACCTGGCCGCGCGCTTAGAGGGCACCACCATCCAGCGTGCTGCCGTGCTGGCCGCCGTGCAAGCGCCGCTGGCCCAACTGGACCTGGCCTTGGTGGAAGGCGTGGGCGGCTGGCGCGTGCCGCTGGACGAAGCGGCCGGCTGGGACAGCGCTGATTTCGCCCGCGAACTGGCCGCGCCCGTCATCCTGGTGGTGGGCCTGCGCCTGGGTTGCATCAACCACGCGCTGCTCACCGCCGAGGCCATTGCCGCGCGCGGTTTGACGCTCGCCGGCTGGGTGGGCAACACCGTGGACGGGCAGATGCTGCAACACGCGGAGAATCTCGCCACTTTGAAGGCGCTGCTGGCGGCCCCCTGCCTCGGTCAAGTGCCCCGACTCCAACACCCGACCCCGTCCGCCGTCGCGGCCCACCTCGACGCGGAATTGCTGAAGAAAGTGCTCACGCCATGAACGCTCCCGTACAAACCATCCATCTGCATCGCCCCGTGAAAGTCAAAGAGGGCGACTGGACCGTGGCCGAGGTCGAAGCCTTGTTTGAGTTGCCGTTTGCCGACTTGCTGCACCGCGCGCAAAGCGTGCACCGCGAGCACCACAACCCGAACGAAGTGCAGCTGTCCACGCTCTTGTCGATCAAAACCGGCGGCTGCGAAGAAGACTGCAAGTACTGCCCGCAGTCGGCCCACTACGACACCGGGCTGGAGGCCGAGAAGCTGATGGACCTGGCCGAGGTGCGCGATGCCGCGCTGGCCGCCAAGGCGCAAGGCGCCACGCGCTTTTGCATGGGCGCGGCCTGGCGCTCGCCCAAGGATCGCCACATGGACCAACTGACCGCCATGGTGCGCGAGGTCAAAGGCCTGGGCCTGGAGACCTGTGTGACTGCTGGCATGCTGACCGATGCCCAAGCTGGGCAGCTGAAGGACGCGGGGCTGGACTACTACAACCACAACCTCGACACCGCGCCCGAGTACTACGGCGAGATCATCACCACCCGCACCTACCAAGACCGGCTCGACACACTGGGCCATGTGCGCGACGCCGGCATGAAGGTCTGCTGCGGCGGCATCGTGGGCCTGGGCGAAAGCCGCACCCAGCGCGCCGGCCTGATCGCCCAGCTGGCCAACCTGAACCCGGCCCCCGAGAGCGTGCCCATCAACAACCTGGTGAAGGTGGAAGGCACGCCGCTGGCCGACAACGAGGCACTCGACCCCTTCGAGTTCGTGCGCACCATTGCTGTGGCCCGCATCACCATGCCAACAAGCATGGTGCGCCTGAGCGCCGGCCGCGAGGCCATGGACGAAGCCCTGCAAGCCCTGTGCTTCCACGCTGGGGCCAACAGCATCTTTTACGGCGAAAAGCTGCTGACCACCGGCAACCCCCAG
This sequence comes from uncultured Burkholderiaceae bacterium, assembly GCA_964485225.1. Classification (GTDB taxonomy): domain Bacteria; phylum Pseudomonadota; class Gammaproteobacteria; order Burkholderiales; family Burkholderiaceae_C; genus Inhella. The sequence continues at coordinate 2,830 of CAZAIR010000130.1, read as the reverse complement.
GCCGAGAAAGACCGTGCGCTGCTGCAGCGTTTGGGCATGGCCGTGATGGATGTGCCCGCCGCCGGCTGATGCCGTGACGGGCGGCGACCAGCCCCCGGGCTGGCGCCAGCTGGAGCGCTTGATCCGCGCCGACGCCGGGTTGATGGCGCAACTGCAGGCGGTGCGGCGCTTGGCGCCCATCACCGCTTGGGTGGGCGCTGGTGCCGTGCGCAATGCGGTTTGGAATGTGCTGTTCCCGGCCAGCGCGCAGCACCCGCCGCGGGATGTGGACGTCGTCTACTTCGATGCCCAGCGCTCGGATGGCGCCCACGACGCCGCCTTGCAGCAGCAACTGCTGCGCTGGCTGCCCGGCGTGCCCTGGGAGGTGATGAACCAAGCGCGCGTGCACCTGTGGTTCGAGGCCGAGTTCGGGCACGCCGTGGCGCCCTTGCGCTCCATGGCCGAGGCCGTGGCCAGTTGGCCCGAGTACGCCACCGCGGTGGCCGTGCGGCTGGACGAGCAGGAGCGCTTGCACCTCATCGCCCCCTGGGGACTGGACGATTTGCTGCAGGGCGTGGTGCGCCGCAACCCGACGCGGGTCAGCGTGGCCACTTACCGGCAACGCGTGCAAAGCAAGGCCTACGCCGCGCACTGGCCCGGTGTCACGGTGGTGCCCGCATGAGCGCAGGCGCTGCGCCCACGCCCGACGGCCCGCCGACCTTGCGCCGCGCCGTGCCGGCCGACGCAGCAGCTTGCGCGGCCCTGGTGCGCGATCTCAGCCCGGCCTTCTTTGAGTTCCCTGATGGGCGGGGGACGGAGCCTTTCTTTGCATCCGTCAACGAGGCGGCGCAGGCGCGGTCCATCGCTGCTTCGACGTACTGGGTGGCCGAGCACCAAGGCCAGTTGGTGGGCTTGGCCGGCCTGCGGGCGCCGCGCCATGTGTTCCATCTGTTTGTCGCTTCGGCCTTCCAAGGCCAGGGCCTGGGCCGGCGTTTGATGGCGACCCTGTTGAGCAGCGGTGAGCCGGGCGTGCCGGTCACTGTCAACGCCAGCGTGTCGGCGCTGGGGTTTTATGAACGGATGGGCTTTGTCGCGGTGGAGCCGGTCAAGACCAGCCACGGGGTGCGCTTCCAGCCCATGGTGCGCCAGCCCTGATGGGGCAGTGCGCCAGGCGCCTCAGCTGAGCAGCTTCACCGCCAAGCCCGCCGCCCCACACAAGCCCAGCAAGGGCAGCACGCCCACCTGGAAGCGCAGCAGCGCCACCGTGGCGGCCGCGGCCAGCAGGCCGGCGAGCCAGTCCATGGCGGCCTGCAGGCCTTGCGGCCACAGCACGGCTTCGGCAAACACCAGGCCCAAGCTGAGGATCACGCCCACCACGGCGGCGCTGATGGCGGTCAGCGGCGCCGTGAGCCCCAAGCGGCCGCGCGTGCCTTCCACCAGCGGGCCGCCGGCCAGGATGAAGACGAACGAGGGTAAGAAGGTGAAGAAGGTGACGATGCAGGCGGCCAGCGCGCCGGCGGCGAACAGCGCATCCGCCCCCAGCACCTGCTGCTGCCAGCCGCCCAGGAAGGCCACAAAGGCCACCACCATGATCAGCGGCCCCGGCGTGGTTTCGCCCAGCGCCAGGCCATCCATCATTTGCGCCGCGCTCAGCCACTGGTGGGTTTCCACCGCGCCTTGGTGCACATAGGGCAGCACGGCGTAAGCGCCGCCAAAGGTCAGCAGCGCGGCCTTGGTGAAGAACCAGGCCATCTGCGCGTAGGTGGCGCTCCAGCCCTGCCAGGCCACCAGCGCGGCCATGGCGGCCACCCACAGCCCCAGGCCCACGGCCAGCACGGTGCCCAAGCGGCGCCCGTTGAAGCGGGCATGCGCGGGCGTGGGGGTGTCGTCGTCGATCACGGCGGGGCGGTGGTCGGCGTTTGTCGTGGCCTTGGCATGGCCCCCGCCTGCCACGAACCAATCGGGCCGCCAGCGCGCGCCCAGCCAGCCCAGGCCAGCGGCACTGGCCACGATCCACGGGAAGTACACGTCAAAGCCCACCAGGGCCACGAAGGCGGCGATGGCGATCGCCACCAGGCCTGCGTTCTGCAAGGTGCGGTGCCCCAAGCGCCAAGCGGCTTGCAGCACCAAGGCCACCACCGCGGCTTTGAGGCCGTAGAACACGGCGCCAACGGCCGGCACATCGCCAAAGCGCAGGTAGACCCACGACAAGCCGATCAAGATCAGCAGCGAAGGCAGCACGAACAGCAGCCCGGCCACGATGCCGCCCAGCGTGCGGTGCATCAGCCAGCCCAGGTAAGTGGCCAACTGCTGCGCCTCCGGCCCGGGCAGCAACATGCAGTAGTTAAGGGCGTGCAGGAAGCGCCCCTCGCTGATCCAGCGCCGGCGCTCCACCAGCTCGGCATGCAGCAGGGCGATCTGCCCGGCCGGCCCGCCAAAGCTGATGAAGCCGAGCCGCAGCCAAAAGCGCAGGGCGGCCCAGAAAGGGATGGGTGCAGCTTGCATGCGCCCAGTATCGAAGCCGCGTGTGACGCCTGTTGCGGTGGGGCGCGGCACGGGCATGATGAGGCCGCTGCCACCTCTGCCCTTTGCGGTTGCCCAGCCCCATGAACCTGCCCGCCAGCCTCGACCTGCCGCAACTGCTGGCCCTGGCCGCCACCCTCGGGCTGGCCAGTGGCCTGCGGCTGTACGCCGCCGTGTTCCTCACCGGTTTGGTCGGGCACCTGGGCTGGGTGACCCTGCCGCCCGGCTTGGCGGTGCTGCAAAGCCCGGTGCTGTTGGGCGGCAGTGCGCTGTTGATGGCGGTGGAGTTCCTGGCCGACAAAGTGCCCTGGGTGGATTCGGTGTGGGA
>CAZAIR010000129.1:4116-7787 GCA_964485225.1 uncultured Burkholderiaceae bacterium | reverse complement strand
CCTGCTGATGGATCAGCTGTCCGCCAGCCACCGTGTGTTGGCACCCGACCTGCAGGGCTGCGGCAAGTCGGCACCCTGGCACTTCCAGCACCCGCTGAGCTTGCAGGACGAAGTCGACGCACTGAGCGAGGTGTTCGAGCGCGCCGGCCCACGCTTTCATTTGGTGGGCCACTCCTTCGGCGGCGCCGTGGCCTTGCGCGCGGCGCTGCAGCATGCCGAGCGTCTGGCTTCGCTGACCCTGTTCGAGCCCGTGCTGTTCAGCCTGCTGATGGCCGCAGCGCCCGATAGCGAAGGCGCACTGGAGATCGACGCCATCAGCCGCCGCACCACGCAGTTGTTGGATGCCGGTGCGCTGGAGCCCGCCACCGAGGCCTTTGTCGACTACTGGATGGGCGACGGCCGCTACGCCGGCACCCCCGAGGCGAAGCGCCCGAACCTGCAAGCCGGCATGCCGGCCGTGAAGGGCCACTGGCAAGCCTTGTTTGGTGAACCCACGCCACTGGCTGCTTGGAGCACCCTGCCCTGCCCTTGCCTGCTGATGACGGGCGAGCGCTCCCGTGCCTCGGCCCTGGGTGTGGCCGCCCAACTGCGGCAAGTGCTGCCGCAATTGAGCACGGTCGAGATCCCCGGCGCCGGCCACATGGCCCCGGTGACGCACCCTGAGCCGACCAATGCCGCCATCGCGGCCTTCATCGCGGCGCACAACGGTCTCTGAAGGCCGGTCGCGAACCGACACCAGCCCGCACAAGCCCCAGCACGCCGACATGCACGTACTGATCATCGAGGACGACCTGGACTTGGGCCGGGCACTGCAGCAGGTGCTGCAAAGCGAGGGCTTCACCAGCCTGTGGGTGCGCCGGGCCGCCGATGCCCCAACGGCTGCCGACTTGCGCGAATTCCAATGCGTGCTGCTGGACTTGAGCTTGCCTGACGGGAGTGGCTTTGAGCTGCTGTCGCGCTGGCGGCGCCTGGAGGCCAAGACGCCGGTGCTGGTGATCACGGCGCGCTCGGGGCTTGACGATCGGCTGCGGGGCCTGGACAGCGGGGCGGACGACTACCTGGTCAAGCCCTTCGCCATGCCCGAGTTGGTGTCGCGCATGCGGGCTGTGCAGCGGCGCTATGCACAGCAAGCCCATGATGTGTGGCGCTTGGGCGACTTGGAGATTGCCCCTGCTGCCCGCACTGCCAGCGTGGCGGGGGCCGCGCTGGAGCTCTCGCCGCGCGAATTCAACATCCTGGTCGAGCTCGCCCGTGAACCGGGTCGGGCCCTGGCCAAAGGGGTGCTGGCTCAGCGACTAGAGCCGCTGGGCACCGCGTTGGAGTTCAGTGCCCTTGAGGTGCATGTGTCCAACCTGAGGAAAAAGATCGGCGCCGAGCGGATCCGCACGGTGCGCGGCGTTGGCTACAAGTTGGAGATGCCTTGAAACACTGGCGGGCTCGCGCGGTGAGCTTCCTTGGCCCGAGCTTGGCGCGCCGATTGCTCGTCTCTTTGCTAGGGGCCTTTGTGTTGGTTTGGTTGGCCCTGCTGCTGGTGTACTGGCATCAGTGGGCGCAGAACCGCGAAGCCACGGTGCAACGCACGGTGGACCACGTGCTGGCCCTGCTGCCCCCTGAGCAAAGCACCGCCGAGGCCGTGCTGCGCGTGCGCACGGTGGATGAGCTGTCTGTGCGCAGCTTGCGGTTCGCGGGGCAGTCCACCGTGGCGGGCTTCATCTTGGTGGACCTCAGCGAACCTGCAGCCGCGCCCGTCTACGTGGCCGAGGCCCTTCGCAAGATCCCCGGCCTGCGTTGGACGCTGGATGGCGGCTGCTCACTGCCCGGTCACGATTGCATCCAAAGGACCAATCGGAACGCGCGCTGGGAGCTGCATCGCGTGAGCTTGCCGATGGAGGACGGGCAGGTATTTGCCAGCATCCACGAGGCGCTGATGCCCATGCTTTTGCTGGTGTTCCCGGTGGTGCTGCTGCCGCTGTTGCTGGCCGTCTCCAGCGGCTTGGCGCCATTGAACCGCTTGGGCCAGCAGCTTCGCCAACGGGCTGCAGGCGATTTGGCTCCGCTGCCGCCTGAGCTGCTTCGGCAGCTTCGTCACCGGGAGCTGGAGCCGCTGGTGGAGTCGCTGAACGACCTGTTGGCGCGCCTCAGGCGGCATCTGGCGCATGAGCGCGCCTTCGTCGAGGACGTGGCCCACGAGATGCGCACACCCATGGCCTTGATCAGCGCGCAAGCCCATGTGCTGCTGCGTGCTGAGAGCGAGGAGGCTCGGCAGGCTGCGAGCCAGCAGCTCGCGGCCGGCGTGGCGCGCGCATCGCACCTGGTGGAGCAACTGCTCACGTTGGCGCGCATGGAAGCCGCCTCAGCCCCGCCCCTGGTCAACATCGATCTCGCCGAGTGGCTGCGGGGATGGCTGCTGGGTCAACTCGATGCCGCGGAAGCCGCCGGCGTGGAGCTGGGCCTGGATGCCCCAGACCACCTGCATGTGCCCACGGAACCGCAAGCGCTGGCCTCCATCGTGGGCAATTTGGTCGGTAACGCCCTTCGCTACGCCGGCCGGGGTGCCCAACTGGAACTGCGGCTGACCCGGATGGTGGACGGCGGTGTCGAGCTCTGCGTGCAGGACGATGGCCCCGGCATTCAGGCTGCAGACCAGGGCCACATCTTTGACCGCTTTCAGCGCGGCCGAGGGGCGAACAATGGCGATGACGTCCAAGGTTCTGGTTTGGGTTTGGCCATCGTCAAGCAAGCCTGTGAGCGGCTGGGTTTGCAGCTCAGCCTGCAGAGCCCCCGGCCGGATCTGAGCCCAGCGCGGGGTTGCCGCTTCCTCATCCGTTGGCCTGCCGCTTGAGCGCCGGCTGGGCCACACGCTGAACCAGGTCGCAGTAGGGCTTGGCGAAACTGCCCCGCGGCAGCAAGGCGGCGTGGCCGGCGCTGGCTTCGACGATGAAGCGCTTGTCTGTGCTGGGTATGGCGTCAAAGACCTTTCGCCCCAGCGCCTCGGGCATGGTTTGGTCACGCCCGCCCGCCAGCACCAAGCTCGGCCCCTGGAAGCGCCCCAAGGCGCTCAGGTTGTCCACCCCCTCCAGCCCTTCGCTGAGCTGCAGGCGAATCAGCGGCGCTGCCAAGCCAGCACGTTGACGCACCAACTGCTCGGCCGCAGCCCGCGGGCTTGGCGCCGTGCCGGCCAACACCAAACCATCCACGGGCCGTTGGCTGGCCACCCGCGCCGCCATGAAGCTGCCCAAGGAGTAGCCGTGCACCAGAAGCGGCCCCTTGACCCGCGCCCGCACGTGGTCGTAAACCTGCACGGCATCGGCCGCCAACGCAGCCACCGACGGCGCCCCGCTGCTGCGCCCATAGCCGCGGTAGTCAAACATGACCACGTTCACCGGGCAGGCAGCCAAGGCTTCCAGCACCTGCGCGCCGGCGTCATCGATGCGAAACAGGTTGCCGCCGAAAAACAGCACCGTCGCCGTGGCGTCGGGACGGTCCATCGAAATCCCGTGCAGCACCGCATCCGAGCCGCCCTCCGATGTGGGCAGGGCCTCCTCGCGCAACTGCGCAGCCGGCCAGCGGGCCTGCACCCAAGACGCGCTGATCGGCGCTCGCGCCATCGTGCCAACGACCCGATCGGGCTTGATGAACTCGCGATCGCCCAGGTGCACGGTCTGGCACGC
>CAZAIR010000129.1:0-4016 GCA_964485225.1 uncultured Burkholderiaceae bacterium | reverse complement strand
CTATGACAGCTGCTGCGGTCCGCACCACAGCGCCTTCGCCCAAACCGGCCGCCTGAGCGCCCCCACGGCCGAGGCCTTGATGCGCAGCCGCTACAGCGCCTTCGTGCTGGACTTGCGCGCCTACCTGCTGGCCAGCTGGCACCCAAGCAAGCGCCCGGCGCAGCTGGACGACCCCGAGGCCGGCTTGAAGTGGCTGGGCCTGGAGGTCAAAGCCCACCACGCCACGGGCGACACCGCCACCGTGGCCTTTGTGGCGCGCAGCAAACTGGGCGGCCGCGCGCACCGGCTGGTGGAAACCAGCCGCTTTGTGCGCGAAGACGGCCAGTGGTTCTACGTGGACGGCGACCTTGCTTGAGCTGCTTTACGAAGACGCCTGGCTGCGCGCCATCGTCAAGCCGCCGGGCTTGCTGACGCACCGCACGCTGCTGGACGCCCACGAAACCACCAGCGCCCACGAGCAAGCCCAAGCGCAGTGGGACGAGCGCCTGTGGCCCGCCCACCGGCTGGACAAAGGCACCAGCGGCGTGCTGCTGTTCGCCCGCGACGCCGACACCGCGCGCCGGCTGGGCGAAGCCTTCATGGCCGGCCTGCCCGAAAAGCAGTACCTGGCCTGGGTGCGCGGCTGGCCGCAGGCGCAGGCCGGCCGTGTGGACCACCCGCTGGCGCGCGACCCCGAGAGGCCCAGCGCAGGCCAGCCCTTGCTGGAGGCCCAAACCGACTGGCAGTTGCTGGCGCGGCGCGCATGGCCGCTGCGCACGCACCCCGCCTTCGACCACACGCGGGCGGCCTTGCTGCAGCTGACACCCCAACAAGGCCGGCGCCACCAGCTGCGGCGGCACTGCAAGCACATGGCGCACCCCATCTTGGGCGATGCCACGCACGGCAAAGGGCCGCTGAACCGCGCCGTGGCGGCCCACCTGGGCCTGCAGCGCCTGTGGCTCCACGCGCATCAACTGCGCTTGGCGCACCCCCACACAGGCGTGCCGCTGCAGCTGGAGGCGGCGCCCGGCCCGGAGTGGGCGCGGGTGCTGGCGCTGCCCACCGCCTGAGCGAGAAAGGCTCACCCTCTCAGTGGGTGGCTTGCTGCAGCGCGTCCACCACGCCGTCAATCTCGGTGCGCAGCGCCGCCAAGGCTTGGTCGTTGGGGTCGGCCGCGGCGGCCTGCAAATGCTCCGCCATCAGGGTGGCGCCCAAGCTGCGCGACAGCATTTCCGCACGGCGCAACAGTTGGCGGCGGGCCTCGGGGCCGCTGGCGTGGCGCAACTGCGCCGGCAGGTTCAACAAAGTGGGCGCCAGCAAGCGGCTGGCGCGGGCGAAGGCAGTGATATCGCCGCCGAAGTGGCGCAGGGCGTTGGCGCGCTGCAGCGCACGCACTTCCAGCTCCGGGTCGGGATCGGGCAAGGCCAAGTCGATGCGCACAGCCTCGGGCTCCTTGTCGGGCACGGCGAGGTCGATACGGGCGGGTTCGGCCACCGCCTGCAGCACCCCCACCCAGCGGCGCAGACCTTCGCTGTCTTCGTCGATGGCACGGGCCCGGCACTGCACCCACTGCAGCTGACCCAGTGCCGTGCGCAGCGGCAGGGTCAGGTCCCAGCCAATCGGTTCGGTGCTGGCCAGGGCGTCGTCCAACACAGCCTGCCAAGCTTGGCGGTGCTCGTCATCCGCGGCATAGCTCAACAGCTGACCCCAATCGGGGGCCGGGGCGTCGGTGGGCAGGCCCAGCAACTGCAGCAGCTGCGGTGAAGCCTCCAGCATGAGCATGGGCTCGGCCAGCGCAAAGGCGGCAGCGCCGTGCAGGGCTTCGGCATCGGCCAGCAATCGGGCCTGGCGCTGCGCGGTGTCCAGCGCCTGCGCCTGCGGCTGCACGGTGCCGGCCACGCGCTCCGGCTCGCCGTTCAAGCCGTGCTGGGTCACCCCGCCGCGCAGCAGCAGATGCAGCCAATGGCCGTCGCCATGGCGCACACGCAACGGCAGCTCGAAGTGGTTTTGCGCGCCAGCCAACAGCGGGGCCAACTGCTCCCGCGCCAGCGGCAGGTCGTCAGGGTGCACCTGGGCCAGCCAGCCGGTGACCGACAGCTCAGCGCCCAGCGCTCGGCCCAGCAGGTGCACAGCGGTGGCGTTGAGCTGCACGCGCTGCGTGCCCAGCTCAGCCGTCCATGTGCCCACTCCCGCCCCTTCCAAAGCGCTGCTGAGGTTCTCCAGGGCCTCTTGGCCACCGGCCAGCTGCGATTGCAGTGCGGCCAAGTGGGCCTGGGTACGGTCCAGGGCGTCATGCTGGCGCAAGCGCTCGTCGGCCATCTCGGCACGCTCGGCCTGCAAGGCGGCACGCTCGGCGGCGCGCTCGGCTTCTTGGGTGGCGTACAGGGCACTCAGCTCGGCTTCCTCAGCGGCCTGCTGCGCCGCCTGATGGGCAGCGGCCTCGGCTTGCGTGCTGCCGTCCAGAGCGATCAGCACCGCGCCTTGTGGCCGGCCTTTGGCATCGCGCAAGGGCTGCAGCTCCAGCTGCAAGTGCAAGGGGTTCCCGTGCAGGTCACTGCCGTGCACCGCCAAGTCCAAGGCTTGGCCGGCATCCACCGCTTGCTCCAGCTGGCCACGCTCATCGCCCGCCGGCAGGCCCAGCACCACAGCCACCTCGCGGCCCAGCACATGCGGGCCGTGGCGGTCGGTGCGGCGGCTGAAAGCGGCGTTGGCCCAATCTACCCGGCCTCGGGTGTCGAGCGTGAGCACCATTTGCTGGGTCAGCTCGGCCACTTGGCTGCGCCGGCCCTGCGCACGCACCCGGCGCGCCTCACGCCAAGCCAAAAAGGCCCACAGCAACCAAGCCCACAGCAAGGTGGCGGCGGCAGTGACGCCCAAGGCCCAGGCGGCTAACTGCGGCTGCGGTGGCCACACCGGGGCGTGGCCCAGCAGCAACCAAGCACCGAAGGCGGCCCCCAGCCCGACACAGGCCGAGGCCAGTCCGATGGCGATGGCTTTGAACAGGGCTCTCATCGGCTCACGTCACCCAAACAAACCAGCTTGCTGTCGAGGTACTCCTCGATGCCCTGGTGGCCGCCCTCGCGCCCAAAGCCGCTTTGCTTGATGCCACCAAACGGCACTTCGGCGGCACCCAGCAGTCCGGTGTTGAGCCCGACCATGCCGTAGTCCAGCGCCTCGGCCACACGCAGGCAGCGGTTCAGGTCGCGGCTGTAGAAGTAAGCGGCCAAGCCGTAATCGCTGGCGTTGGCCAGGGCGATGGCCTGGGCCTCGGTCTCGAACTTGAGCACCGGCGCCACAGGGCCGAAGGTTTCCTCGATGGTGCAGCGCATCTTGCCGGTGACGCCGGTCAACAGCGTGGGCTCAAAGAAGTGCGGGCCCAGGTCCGGCCGTGCAGCGCCGCCTACGCGCACGGTGGCGCCCAGGGCCAGCGCATCGTCCACATGGGCGCGCACCTTGTGCAAGGCGGCCGCGTCGATCAGCGGGCCCACCTGCGTGCCGTCGGCATTGCCCGCGCCCAGCTGCAGCGCGGCCACGCGCTCGGCCAGCTTCTCCACGAAGGCGTCATGGATGCCGGCCTGCACGTAATAGCGGTTGGCGCACACGCAGGTTTGGCCGGCGTTGCGGTACTTGCTTTGCATCGCGCCTTCCACGGCGGCGTCGAGGTCGGCGTCGTCGAACACGATGAAGGGCGCATGCCCTCCCAGCTCCAGGCTCAGGCGCTTCAAAGTGCCGGCCGATTGCGCCATCAAGATGCGACCCACCTCGGTGGAGCCAGTGAAGCTCAGGTGCCGCACCACCGTGTTGGCGCACCAGGCTTGGCCGATGGCGATGGAATCTTCGGCGCTGGCCGGCAACACGCCCAGCACGCCGGCGGGCAAGCCCGCGCGCAAGGCCAGCTCGGCGCAGGCCAGGGCGGTGAGCGGGGTCTGCTCGGCGGGTTTGACCATCACGGTGCAGCCGGCGGCCAGGGCCGGGGCCACCTTGCGGGTGATCATGGCCAGCGGGAAGTTCCAGGGCGTGATGGCGGCGCACACGCC
>CAZAIR010000128.1:0-7819 GCA_964485225.1 uncultured Burkholderiaceae bacterium | reverse complement strand
ATTTGCAAAGGCTCAATGCTTGTCCGACAAGTCCAGCTCCGCATCGCACTGCACCTGGGCGGCGCTGCGAGCCAAGGGGATCAAAGGCTTGTCCAGCGGGCGGCACACGCGGCGCTTCAGGCGGGCCAAACGCTCCGAATGCGCGACCGCCATGCTGAAAGCCTTGGGGTCGATCAGCTGTGCGAAAGGGCTGAAATCACTGGGGGCAACGTGCGACATGAGGTACTCCTGATTGGCGATGGAGTCACTCTAGGTAAACGCAACAAGTCGTCACATTGGGTGCCCGCCGCTGCGCCTTGTCAGGTTTTGGCTGACACGCTCGTCAGGACTTGGGCGCCAAACCCGCTCTTTTCGCCAGATCCTCACGCCCGCCGCGCCTGGCGAAGTCCCAGGCCTGCAGGCCGTTGTCATTGCGCAGCGCCTGCGAGGCCCCACGCGCCATCAACAACAACGCGGCGTCCACCGGCCCATAGCCCCAGGCCATCATCAAGGCGGTGCTGCCATTGGGGCTCAAGGCGTCGATGCTGGCACCTTGGTCCAGCAGCCAAGTCACCACCGCGGTGCTTTCGCCACTGGCCGCGTAATGCAATGCGCGCCAGCGCCGGGCGCCAGGCTCTGGGTCGATCTGTGCGCCGCGCGCCACCAGCTTCTGCACCCAATCCAGCCGCCCGCGCAGTGCGGCCAGCATCAAGGGGCTCTCACCGTGCACGTTGAGGGCTTCGACATCGGTGCGCGGATCGGCCAGCAAAGCCGCCACAGCGCCGGCCGACTGGTGCATCAACGCCCAATGCAGACCGGCTTGCCCGTTGGCGCCCACCGCGTTGGGGTTTTGGCCCTCTTGCAGCCAGCGACGCACATCGCGCGCCGCGTCCAACTCGATCAAACGCATCCAATCACGCAACTTGGCGGCCGCGGCATCAGAGGCCCACACCGGGCCGCAGGCCAGTGCGCCAGCCAACAGCCAACGCCGCTTCACGCCGCCGCCATCCCAAACAGCTGGCGCGTGTTGGCGCTGGTGGTGCGGGCCACCTCCTCCACCGGCACCTCCCACAAGGCCGCCAGGGCCTGGGCCACATGGGCCACGTACGCCGGCTGGTTGACCTTGCCGCGGTATGGCACCGGGGCCAGGTAGGGGCTGTCGGTTTCGATCAGCACCCGGTCGCGCGGCAGCGCAGCGGCCACATCGCGCACCGCTTGGGCGTTGCGGAAGGTCAGGATGCCGCTGAAGCTGATGTGAAAGCCCATGTCGACCGCCGCCTGCGCAGTGGCCAAGTCTTCGGTGAAGCAATGGAACACGCCGCGCACGGCACCACCGCCCTCCTCTGCCAACACGGCCAAGGTGTCTTCGCTGCTGGAGCGGGTGTGCACCACCAAAGGTTTGTCGGTGGCTTTGGCCGCCCGGATGTGCGCCCGGAAGCGCTCCCGCTGCCAGGCCATGTCGGCCACGCTGCGGCCATTCAAACGGTAGTAGTCGAGCCCGGTTTCGCCGATGGCCAGCACCTTGGGATGCTGGGCCAAGCGCACCAGCTCGTCGGTGCTGGGCTCGCGCACACCTTCGTTGTCGGGGTGCACGCCCACGGTGGCAAATAGTTGCGGGTTCGCTTCGGCCAGGGCCAGCACGTCCGGAAACTCTTCGAGCGTGGTGCAGATGCAAATGGCCTGCTGCACCTGCGCGCTGGCCATGGCGTCCAGCAAAACGGGCAGCTGCGCACGCAGCTCCGGGAAGCTGAGGTGGCAGTGGGAATCGATGAACATGGGTCGGGCGCCGCAGTCGGCGCAGCCTCAAACGGTTTGTGTGGGCTTGGAAGACGAGATGCTGGTGCCCAAGATTTCTTCGATCTTAAGCTTCACACCGCGGGTCTTTTCATCGCTGGGGAAGCGGACGCCGATGCCCTGGGTGCGGCCACCCGCTGCGTTCAGCGGCGTGATCCAGGCCACCTTGCCCGCCACCGGGTAACGGCCTGGGTCGTCCGGCAAGGTCACCAGCAGGTAGACCTCGTCGCCCAGCTTGTAGTCACGCGCGGTGGGCAGGAACAAACCCCCGTCGATGAACACCGAGATGTAGGCGGCATACAGCGCGCCCTTCTCTTTGAAAACCAGCTGCACGACGCCGGGGCGGCCGGAGCTGGAGGAGCTGCTGCCCGTCGACAACATCGACGATGGCGCCAGCTGAGAGGGGCGATCGAGCGGCTCGTTCATGTGGCGGAGTGTAGGGGCCGGCTGGCGCTGCACGAGAGGCGCAATGCACGCTGGCCTTGCAAACCCAAAGCCTCGATCCAAAGGGCCGCCTGCAACGGGTGATCAGCCTGCGCGCGGGCCGACTGCAAGTGGTTTGCCCAACTCTGTAAAGGCTCGGGCCAGCGCACTTTGGGCAGAGCCACGCCCGCAAAGTAGCGCGCCGGCGCGCCGTGCACCGCGCACAGCAGGTCGTGCACCAGGCGCTGCAACAGGTCGATCACGGCCGCGGGCGGCGCGTCGGCCAGGGCGCTCAAGTCGCCCTGTGCCAGGGCACGCGGCAGCTGTTGCACCAGCGCCGCACGCAGGCCAGCGCGGGCCCAGTCGCGGGCGCGCATCACTTGTCCGCCGGCCAACGCCAGCAGCATCGGGGCGTCGTCCACGCCTTCGGCTTCCAGCCACGCCAAGGCTTCGTCGGGCGTGGGCGGCAGCACCGCCAGCACCTGGCAGCGCGAGCGCACCGTGGGCAACAGCTGGTCCAGCGCCTCGGTGGCGATGGCAAAGCGCAGCACGCCGCCAGGCTCTTCCAGCGTTTTCAATAGCGCGTTGGCGCTGATTGTGTTCATGGCCTCGGCCGGCTGGATGCCGATCACCTTGGCCACGCCGCGCGCGGGCGTGGTTTGCGCAAAGCCCAGCACGCTGCGCACCTCGTCGATGCGGATTTCCTTGCTGGGCTTGGCCTTGCCACTGCCCTCCTCGGCCGCCTGCCAGCCCAGGGCCACGCGCAGCGCGGCCGGCACCAGCCATTGGGCGTCCGGGTGGCTGCGCTGGCTCACCAAGTGGCAAGCCGGGCATTGGCCACAGGCGGGGGTGCCCGGTGCGTGGTCCTCGCACAGCCAGGCGGCCATCAGGCTTTGGGCCAGATCGAACTGACCCAGGCCCGGTGGTCCCGCCACCAACAGCGCGTGCGAGCGCTGCACCTGCAAAGCTTGGTGCAGCGCGCGTTCGATCCAGGGCGGGTGCTTCACCATCCGTGGGCCTGCAATGCGTTCATCACCTGCACCGACACCTGTTCCAGGCTTTGGCTCGCATCCAGCCGCACCACCCGCGCCGGGTGCGCGGCAGCGCGTTCGGCGTAAGCGGCCCGGGCGCGCTGGAAAAACGCCAGCTCTTGCGCCTCGAAGCGGTCGGCTTGGCGGGCGCTGGCACGGCGGCGGGCGGCCTCCAGCGGATCGAGGTCGAACCACAGCGTGAGGTCGGGGGCTAGGCCGCCGCATGCCCAGTCCTCTAGGGCCTGCAAGCGCTCAATCGGCACGCCGCGGCCACCGCCTTGGTAGGCGAAGCTGGAGTCGGCAAAGCGGTCGGCCAACACCACCTCGCCGCGCGCCAGCGCGGGCTGGATGACCTGCTGCACGTTCTCGTGGCGCGCGGCAAACATCAGTAGCGCTTCGGTCAGCGGCGCCATTGGGCGGTGCAGCAGCAGTTCGCGCAGGTCTTCGGCCAGCGCGGGGCCGCCGGGCTCGCGGGTGTGACACACCGTGGCGCCCTGCCCTTGCAGACGCGCGGCGATGGCGGCCAAGTGGGTGCTTTTGCCGGCACCGTCGATGCCCTCGATGCTGATGAAGGTGGGGCGGCTCATCGTTGGTAGCGGTTCACGGCGCGGTTGTGGGCGTCCAAGGTTTCAGAAAACACGCTGCTGCCGTCGCCACGCGCCACAAAGTAAAGCGCTTGGGTGGCGGCCGGCTGCGCGGCGGCGCGCAAGGAGGCCAGGCCGGGCAAGGCGATCGGCGTGGGCGGCAGGCCGGCGCGGGTGTAGGTGTTGTAGGGCGTGTCGGTGAGCAGGTCGACCTTGCGCAGGTTGCCGTCAAAACGCGGCCCCAGGCCAAAGATGACGGTGGGGTCGGTCTGCAGCCGCATGCCGATCGCCAGCCGGTTCCGAAACACACCGGCCACCAGGCCCCGATCGGCCTCAACGCCGGTTTCCTTCTCCACGATGGAGGCCAGGATCAACAGCTCATCCGGCGTCTTCAGCGGATGGTTCGCAGCGCGCTGGGCCCATACCGATGCCAACTGGCGTTGCATCGCGGTGTGCGCCTGACGCAGCACGGCCAAGTCGCTGACCCCACGGCCATAGCGGTAGGTGTCGGGGAAAAAACGCCCTTCAGCCGATTGCCCCTTGAAGCCGAGGCGCTCCATCACCTGCTCGTCACTCAGGGATGCCAAGGTTTGGCGCAAACCCGGCGCTTGCGCCAGCGCTGCACGCGCCTGCGCGAAGGTCCAACCTTCGATGAAGCGCACCGTCTCCAAGGTCTCTTCACCGCGCACCATCTTGCTCAGCAGGCGCTCCGGGCTGTCACCCGTTTGCAGCGCAAAACTGCCCGCCCGGATGCGCTGCGCTTGACCCGACATACGGAAGGCCCAAAACAGCAAACGCTCATCGGTCCTTACCCCGGCCGATACCCAGCCTTGCGCCACGGCACGTGGCGTGGTGCCAGGCTCGATGGTGAGTTCGACCTCCGGCTCGGCCAAGGTCAGCGGCGCTTGCCACCAAGTCCACGCCCAAGCGGCAGCAGCACCAGCGGCCAGGGTCGCAGCGAAAAACAGGGCAATCAGGAGGCGTTTCATAGAGCCCGCGATGATCCCACGGCGGGGCCACCGAGAATGCGGCCATGAGCGACTTCACCCACCCCGGCAGCGGAAGCTGCCCTCTCGACGACTGGCGTGTCATGGCCATTGAAGGCCCGGACGCCGCCTCTTTCCTGCAAGGCCAGCTGACGCAAGATGTGGCCAGCCTTGGGCCCAATGCGGCGCGCCTGGGTGGCTACTGCAGCCCGAAGGGCCGACTGATGGCCACCGGCGTGCTGTGGCGCCCCGCGCCCGAGCGTCTGTTGTGGGCTGTGCCCGCTGAGTTGCTACCCGGCCTGCTCAAACGCCTGCAAATGTTCGTGATGCGCGCCAAGGTGCGCTTGAGCGAAACCGAGTTGCGCCTGACCGGCATCGCCGACCGAGCCACCGACTTGCCCGTTTGGGGTTGCGCCGCCACGCCCGACGGCTGCTTGACCCGCTTGCCGGACGCCTTGGGCCGCACCCGCCTGTTGCAAATGGGCAGCGCCGCCGGCGGGAACGATTTGCCCCGTGCGGCTTGGGACTGGCTGGAGCTGCACGCCGGACAGCCCTGGGTGCACGCAGCCACGGCAGAGCACTTTGTGCCACAGATGCTGAATTGGGAGCTGCTGGGCGGCGTGAACTTCCAGAAGGGCTGCTACCCCGGTCAAGAGGTGGTGGCGCGCAGCCAATACCGCGGCACCATCAAGCGCCGCACGCACCTGTTCGCTGCCGAGCAAAGCGCCGATCGTGCCGCCCCCCTGCTCCACAGCGACGATCCCAGCCAACCTGCCGGCGAGGTGGTGGCTTGCGCCACCTGGCAAGGTAAAACCCTGCTGCTGGCCGAAGTCAAGCTGGCTGCGCTGGAAACGGGGCAGTTGCATCTGTCCGATGCCAATGGCCAGCCCACCGGCTCGGCGTTGCGCCTGCTGCCCCTTCCCTACGCCATCACCGCCCCGCAGTGAACGCCGAGCAGCTGTACGTGTACTTCAAGCCCAACGCAGCGGCGGCCGCCGCGGGCTTGTCGGCTTGGCTGGCTCATGCGCAGGCCTTGCGCAAGGCCACACCCGGCTTGGACCTGCAGTGCCTGACGCGCGTGGGCGTGGCCGATACAACTTGGATGGAGACCTACGCTGGCCTGCCATTGGCCGATTTGCAGGCCGCGCAGGCTCAAATGGCGCTGCACACACAAGCCTTGGGCGTGCAGCGGCACATCGAAGTGTTCAGCCGGCTGTGATCCGGCGCCGCCTCAGCTGGGCAGCTTGAAGCGGTGCACCACCTCGGCCAGCTGGCTGGCCTGGCCTTTGAGGCTCTCGGCCGCCGCTGCCGATTGCTCCACCAGCGCAGCGTTTTGCTGGGTCAGCGCATCGACTTGGCCCATGGCGCCCCCTACCTGTTCGATGCCATCGCGCTGGGCGCTGCTGGCGCGGTCGATGTCGGCAATGAAAGCCGCCACCTGCTGCACCTGGTTCACGATGGCGTCCATCGTGCGGCCCGCGTCGGCCACCTGGGCACTGCCGGTTTCCACTTTTTCCACACTGTCGGCAATCAGGGCCTTGATCTCGCGCGCCGCTTCGGCGCTGCGTTGGGCCAACAGCCGCACCTCGCCCGCAACCACAGCAAAACCCCTGCCCTGCTCACCGGCTCGGGCAGCTTCGACGGCGGCATTCAAGGCCAAGATGTTGGTCTGGAAAGCAATGCTGTCGATCACGCCAATGATGTCGCCAATGCGGCGCGAACTGGCGCTGATCTGGTCCATCGTGCCCACCACCCGTCCGACCGCTTCACCACCCTGCGCGGCCACGCCCTGCGCGGTTTGCATCAGGGTGCTGGCACTGCGCGCGGCATCGGCGTTCTGGCGCACAGCCACCGTCAGCTCGCTCATGGTGGCCGTGGTGCGCTGCAACTGGGCCGCGGTTTCTTCGGTGCGGTGACTCAGGTCGGCACTGCCTGAAGCGATTTCGGCACTGCCCGTCGCGATGGATTCGCTGCTGCTGCGCAGCATGCCCACCATCTGACTCAAGTTGCCTTGCATCTGCTCCAGGGCGGTGAGCAGCATGCGGGTCTCCCCGCCGCCGGCCACTTCGATCGGCCGGCTGAGATCCCCGTCGGCCACCGCTTGAGCGGCCCCCACCGCATGGCGCAGGGGCGTGGCTACACGAAGGGCGATGTAGGCACACAAGAAATAAAGCGCAGCACCGCCAGCGACCGCAGCGCCACCAATGAGCCAGCGGGCCTGCTTGGCGGTGGCGACACCGGCCTCCTGCTCGTCTTGGGCCGCTTGCTCAATCCGCTCGCTCAGGGCCTCCATCTCGTCTTCCAGGCGCTTGAAGGCGGCGTCGAAATCCTGCTTCTTGGCCAGGGCAGCTTCGATGTCGGTGGCGGCAAGGTTCACGACCGCCTTGGCGCTGTCGCCATAAGCCGCCAGGGCGGGCTGCACGGCACCGACGGCAGCTCGGATGTTGTCGCTCAAGGGCAACGCGTCCAATTCGGTCAGCGCCTGTTGAAACGTTTGCCGATGCTCTGCCAAATCGGCTTGCACCTGCTTCTGCTCATCGGGACGCCCTCGCACCCCTGCCAGCAAGCCGGCCAGCACATCGCTGCGCAGGGCGTCGTGCATCATGTCGGCCTGCATCTGCAAGCGCAGGGCCGTGCCGATGGTCACGATGCGCCCGTTCTCCTCCACCACCGCCTCGGTGGAGCGCAAGCCCACCAAACCCACGATCAGCACCAAACCCAGGCTGAGCCAACTGATCAGCCACAACTGACGCCGGATCGTCATGTCGAAGAAACGGTGCACCATGGTCTGTTGCCGGTTGTTGCAGTAGGTCGATGGTGCCACAGGTCTGTCCAGCAACAAGCCCAGACAAAACCAGGTCAGATCAAATGGCGCGAAGCATTTCCTGGTGCTCGATGCCCGCCTCCTCGAACGGTGCCCCGCGCGGGCTGAAGCCGGCGCGGCGGTAGAAGCCCACAGCAGAGGCTTGTGCGTGCAGAAGTACCTGCCTAAAGCCCATGATGCGCGCCTGACGGATCAAGG